>VSJD01000230.1 GCA_008636095.1 Kiritimatiellota bacterium
ATCAATGCCGACAATATCACCCACGGCAATACGACGCGACCCGGGAACGCCATGCACCACCTCTTCGTTCACCGAAATGCACACCGTGCCCGGATATCCCCGGTATCCCAAAAACGCGCTCCGCACCCCCTGCCGCCGCATGAGCTCGCCAGCCTCATCATCGAGCGCTTTCGTCGTGATCCCGGGACTTACCCGCGCGGCCAGCGCCTCGCAAATCGCCCGCGCGCTCCGCCCAGCCACGCGCATTTTGGCAATGTCCTCGGGACTCTTAATAATGATCATTGCAGGCGCTTCATGATGTCCGCCACGGTCTCATCGCGCGGCCCGGACGAATCCACCCGCTGTAACAGGCCGCGCCTCTCGTAGTAAGCTATCAAGTCGGCAGTCTGCTGCTGGAACACATCGAGCCGTTTTAAAATGGTTTCGTGACTGTCGTCGGGGCGCTGCGCCAGCTCGCCGCCACAGTTATCACAAACTCCCGCCGTCTTGGGCGGAATATTCCGCACGTGAAAATTGGCGCCGCACCGGCGGCAAATCCGCCGCCCGCCCAGGCGTTCCAGCGACACCTCGCGCGAGACATCCAGCAGAAACACGTTGATTAACTCCGCTCCGCGGCGGGCAAACTCGGCATCCATCAGGCGCGCCTGCGCCAGTGTCCGCGGAAAACCGTCGAACATATATCGCGCGTCCGGAGCGCCCCGCTCAATACGTTCCATGACGATCTTCAGAATGATCTCGTCCGGAACGAGCGCACCCTGGCGCATGAAGACCTCCGCCTCACGGCCCACCAACGTGCCCGCTTTGATCGCTTCCCGCAACATGTCCCCGGTGGAAACATGAATGAACGTGGTAGCGCTTCGAATGGCTTCCGCCATGGTGCCCTTCCCCGCGCCCGGCGCGCCCAGCAAGATAATTGCCTGAATGCTCATATTCAATAAACATAGTCAATGTGTAATGGTAAATGGTTAATGCAAAGACAAAACAACTGCGGCGCAGTCTGTCCTCACCCATCCATTAACCATCAACCATTAACCATCTCCCATTCCCGCTAATCAACGCCTTGCGCGGAGTTTGCCCTTTTTAAGGAAGCCGTCATAATGCCGCATGATGAGATGCGATTCCACCTGCCGCATCGTGTCAAGCATGACGCCGACAATGATCAGCAGGCTGGTACCGCCAAAAAAAGAAGCGACGAGCCAGGGGATACTGAATTGGCGCGCCATAATTGTCGGAATGACCGCGATGATGGTCAGGAAGACCGCGCCCGCCAGCGTAATCCGGGTCATGGTCCGGTCCAGGAATTCGGCCGTCGAGGTGCCTGGCCGGATGCCCGGCACATAGCCGCCGGCCTTTTTAAGGTCGTCGGCGATCTGCACAGGATTAAACACCGTGGCCACCCAAAAATAGGAAAAGAACAGGATCATGAGACCGTAAAGCGCCATGTAGAGCGTGCTTTGCATGTGAAAAGCCACGGCCACGTGCTTGAAAAATTCGCCTGGTAACATCTCGAAAATCTTCTGCGGAAACATGAGAATGGCCTGCGCGAAGATAATCGGCATTACTCCCGAATAATTGATCCGCAACGGCATATACGTACTTTGGCCGCCAAACACCTTGCGCCCAACCACGCGCTTGGCATACTGGACGGGAATCTTGCGCTGGGCCTGGGTAACGGCAATGGTGGCGGCCACCACCAGGAATAACATCAACAGGAGCCCTACCAGATGGAATGCCGAAAATTGGGCTTCGCCCCCGCCCACTGGCCGGAACATACGTGTCATGGCTTGGACGGCGCCCGGCAGACGACTGATGATATTGACGGTGATGATCAGCGAAATGCCGTTGCCCACCCCCGATTGGGTAATCTGCTCGCCCAGCCACATCATGAGCATTGTGCCCGTGGTCATGGTCACCACCGTGACCAGCCGGAACCCCCAGACCGATTGCATACTGACAATCTCGCCGACATTACGCCCAAACAGGGCCGACGGGTTCTGGAGCGCCACGGCCATGGCATACCCCTGAACGATGCACAAGGCCACCGTCAGATACCGCGTGTACTGGGTAATTTTCTGCCGGCCGACATCGCCCTCACGCGCCAAGCGCTCCAAGCCCGGCACGACGGCCGTCATTAATTGGAAGATGATGGACGCGCTGATATAGGGCATGATGCCCAGGGCGCCGATGGCGCAATTACTCATGGCACCACCGCTGAACAGATCCACGAGTCCCAGCAGACCCCCTCCCACCTGGTTGGAAATATGCTGGATCAGAGCCTGCAGTTCGCCGGTGCTCACGCCCGGCGTCGGCACCACGCTGAGCACACGGCAGAGAAACACCATGGCCAGCGTGAACAGGATCCGCTTGCGAAGCTCCTCGACCTTAAATGAATTGATGAATGCGGAAAGCATAATTTAGGTCCCGCGACAATAAAAAAATACTGGATTCCCGATCAAGTCGGGAATGACATACCACACCCCATTCTGTCATTCCCGTGAAAACGGGAATCAAGAATAGGGAGCCCATTATCCGCCTCCGACGTAAAATTCGGGTTTCCAATTTCAAGACGTGAACGGCCACATTGAAGGTTACGCAACGACTTCGACTGTTCCACCGGCGGTCGTAATGATTTGCCTTGCGCTGGCGCTGAAGGCTTGGACCTTAACGGTTAATTTTTTCTTCAACTCGCCGCCACCGAGCACTTTCACACCCTCTGGCCCGGACTTAATCAGGCCGGCGGCTTCCAGAACGGCGACCGTAACTTCGAATCCATTTTCGAAACGGTTTAAACGGTCTATCGACACCAGCCGATACGTTCGCTTGTCGGGGCGGTTAAAGCCACGCTTTGGAATCCGGCGGAGCAGGCGCATCTGGCCGCCTTCGAAGGCGGGTTTATGCTTATGACCCGAGCGGGCATATTGACCTTTGTGACCCCGGCCACAGGTTTTCCCCTTGCCCGATCCCGGGCCACAGCCCACGCGCATCTTGGGACGCCGTGCGCCCGGCGTATTTTTTAATTGGTGCAGATTCATCATAATTTCGTCTCCGGCGCGCCGGCAGGACAATGGTCGGGACGGCTCACGCCCCGCATGGCGTCCGCTTCAGCCTTTGTGCGCAGCTGCTGCAAGGCATTGATGGTGGCATGCACAACGTTCCATTTGTTGTTGCTACCCATCGACTTGGCCAGCACATTGTGGACTCCGGCAAGATTCAGCACGACGCGCGCCCCGCCGCCGGCGATAACACCCGTTCCATCCACGGCCGGCTTCAACATGACCTTCGAAGCGGAAAACTTGCCAAGAACATCATGCGGAATGGTGGTGCCGCACAACTTGATCTGAAACAGGGTTTTGCGGGCAATGTCACCGCCCTTGCGGATGGCATCGGCCACTTCATTGGCCTTGCCCAGCCCGTACCCGACACACCCCTTGTGATCGCCAACCACCACGACGGCGCTGAAACTCATCCGGCGCCCGCCCTTGACGACTTTGGAACATCGTTTCACCTGGACGACATACTCTTCCATCTCGCTGGAGGACACATCATCCTTGATCATCCGGTCTTTATACAATTTGTTTTCCATAGGTTCCGCGCTTATAATTTAATTCCGGCGGCACGCGCCGCCTCGGCAATGGCCTTGACGCGCCCGTTATAGGCATGCCCGCCCCGATCAAACACCACCTCGCCGATCCCTTTGGCTTTCGCGATCTCGGCGGCTTTGGTTCCGAGCCGTTGGGCGGTGTCCCGATTGTTTTTGCCCGCCAGTTCTTTGCTCCGCGTGGATACAGCCGCCAGCGTCGCAGCAGCACCGTCATCCACCAGTTGCACGTATATGTGTTTATTGCTTACGCTGACGCACATCCGTGGCCGCCGGGTGGTACCAACGACTTTCTTCCGCAGACGCTGGTGCCGCCGCTTACGATAGTCCGATCTGGTTTTCAGCTTCATAAATTTACGCCACCGTCTTTCCGACTTTACGCTTGATATACTCCCCCTTGTATCGGATGCCCTTGCCTTTGTATGGTTCGGCAGGATAATATGACCGAATACGTGCAGTAAAATCACCAACGCACTGTTTATCCAGTCCGCTGACCACGATATTGACGTTCTCCGTGATTTTGATCTCAATGCCGGCGGGAACATCCATTTCCACGGGACTGGAATAACCGAGTGTAAAGATCGCTTTCCGGCCCTGCACGGCGCCCTTAAACCCGACGCCTTGAATTTCCAGTTCCTTGGTAAAGCCCTTAGTAACCCCCTCCACCATATTGGCGATCAAGCGGCGATTCAGCCCATGCAAGGGGCTGAGCTCAGGGTCTAAAGCCTTGGGCTTAATCGCGACCAGCCCGGGTTCCAAACGGATTTCGAACACATCCGGGATCTCCCGGGTCAGCATTCCCTTCGGTCCTTTTACGGACAGGATCTTACCGCTCAACTTGACCTCCACTCCCGCAGGAATGGGAATCGGCGTTTTTCCTACTCTCGACATCGCCCCTCGTCTCCTTCCACAAAACACGCTATTATCTTCATATTGTCGATTTACGAAACCACATCCTCGCCCGAGGGAGAGTAAATATTGTTTTTGACACCACTGATCCGATTAAGGATTCCTTGGTATTCCGCGCCTTACCAGATCGTGCACAGCCACTCGCCGCCGGCATTCTGCTGGCGCGCTTCACGGTCGGTCATTAAACCCCGGGAGGTACTCACGATGGCTATGCCCGTGCCGTTCTTGATTGGCCGCAAGTCCGTGGCGCTCACATAGCGCCGTAAGCCCGGCTTGCTGACACGTCGCAGGCCGCGGATCACGCTCTCGCGCCCGGGCCCGAATTTAATGTACAGGCGCAACAGCTTGCTGGCGCCACCGCCCTCTGCGGTGTAATCATGGATAAAGCCTTCGCGCTTTAAAATGCGCGCGATATGATCCTTGATTCGGGAATACGGCAATTCCACCGCGTCGGCCCGAGCCATGTTCGCATTCCGCAAGCGGGTCAACATGTCGCCAATGGGATCTGTCTGATTCATAGTGATACTGTCCCTTACCAGCTGGCCTTGACCACTCCCGGAATCTGCCCCACCGAGGCCAATTCCCGGAAACAGATGCGGCACAATTGAAATTTTCGCATGTAAGCCCGCCGTCGGCCGCACCGGCGGCAACGGTGATAGCCCCGGCTACTGAATTTCGGTTTGCGACCGGCTTTAACCATTAATGACAACTTCGCCAAGCGCAGGCCCTCCCTTATTTCGTATCAGTTCCAACAGCGGCAAACGGCATACCCATCAACCTCAGAAAATCGCGGGCTTCGTCGTCGGCCGCCGCTGTCGTCACAATCGTTATGTGCATGCCCTGAACCTTTTTAATTTCGTCGGCCACGATTTCAGGGAACACCGTTTGCTCACGCATGCCCAGCGTATAATTGCCGCGCCCGTCAAATCCCTTTGGGGAAACGCCGCGGAAGTCCCGCAGACGCGGGAGCACGGTGTTCACCAACCGGTCAAAAAACTCGTACATGCGCGCCCCGCGCAGGGTTACCATGGCCCCAACGGGCATGCCTTCGCGCAGCTTGAAATTGGCGATGCTCTTGCGCGCCAGACAGACCACGGGCATCTGCCCCGTGATCGTGGCCAGGTCGCGCACCAAGGTCTTGACGACATCCTTTTCCACCGTGGAATTGATCCCCATGTTAACGACGACCTTAACCATGCGCGGCACCTGCATGACATTCCGGTAACCCCGCAGTTTTTTCATTGCCGGGATCACTTCCTGGATATATTTATCTTTCAATCTGGCCATATTCCTCACCCATCAAAGAGATGCCCGCATTGCTTGCACTTGCGTGACGTCTTGCCGTTTTCACCCCGCACACGCGCCACGCGGACCCCGTCCTTGCAGTGCGGACAGAACAGCATCAGATTTGAAATCGCAAGCGCTCCTTCCTTCTTGATGATGCCCCCCTTGGGGTGGTCCTGTGATTTACGCATGGTTTTATGGATATAATTCAGCCCCTCCACGATTGCCTTCGCCTTGCCGGGCATAACCTGGAGCACTTTGCCGGTTTTCTTCCCCTCGGCCTCGCGCCCCGCACAGACCAGCACGATGTCGTTACGTCGAATATGCATGTGGGTCGTCGCCATACTTACAGAACCTCCGGCGCCAGTGAAATGATCTTGGCAAAATTTTTATCGCGCAGTTCCCGCGCCACGGGCCCGAAAATACGGGTCCCCAACGGATTCAGGCTGTCATCCACCAGCACGCAGGCGTTACTATCGAATCGCAGGTAAGATCCGTCTGGCCGGCGGATCGGCTTGCGCGTGCGGACAATGACCGCCAGGCGCACCTCGCCCTTCTTCACCAGCCCGTTTGGTTGAGCCTCGCGGATGGCCACCTTGATGAGATCACCGAGGTGTCCGTAACGCTTACGCTGTCCCAGGATACGGAAGCACTTGGCTTTGCGCGCCCCGGTATTGTCGGCAACATCCAAACATGTTTCTTCTGTAATCATAACAAATCAGACCATCGCCAGCTAAAAACTACAGCCGGCCTCGTTGAGGCCGGTCCGGGGTCGCCGCCCCCGGCTACAACATTCAAATTCCTGAGCATTAAGTTGCGCCCGCTCCCGCGATCGCTGCGCCCGGCTGGATCACGTCAATCAGCCGCCAACGTTTCATCCGGCTCAACGGCCGCGTTTCCATAATCCGCACCTTGTCGCCCAGCTTGGCCCGATTGGCCTCGTCATGGACAAAACAGGTGTTCGACATCCTCATCTCCTTGCCATAGAGGGGATGGCGCACACGCCGTTCCACCTTGACCACGAGGGTCTTATCCATGGCATCACTGATGACGACGCCCGTACGTTCTTTACGCTTTCCGCGTGATATTTCCATGGCCGGCGTTTCCTGTTTCCTTCACGTTCTTTTTTTCGTTGATCAGCGTCTGCAGACGGGCAATCTCGCGCCGAATCAGCCGCACCTGGAGCGGATTATCCAGCTTGCCTGTCGCCTTTACCTTCCGCAGGTCAAACGCTTCTTTGACCCGGTCCTGGAGTTTCTGGTCCAGTTCATCCTGCGCAAGTTCTCTAAGTTCTTTTGCCTTACTCATGATATCCGTTTCCAATAAACATGGTCAATGTGCAATGGTAAATGGTTAATGCAAAGACAAAACAACCATGTCGCAGTCTGCCATCAACCATTAACCATCCTCCATTCCCACTAACCCGCCCCACACATGCCTGCCCGCAGTCGCTACGCTCCAGCGTTACGGGCGGGGCGCGATACAAAACGCGTCCGAATCGGCAACTTGGAAGCCGCCAGCCGCAGGGATTCCCGCGCAACGCGATCAGTGACCCCATCAACTTCGAAAAGCATTCGGCCATTTTTTACCACCGCCACCCAGAATTCAGGCACCCCTTTGCCTTTGCCCATGCGGGTCTCCAAGGCCTTCTTGCTGACCGGCTTGTCGGGAAAAATCCGCACCCAGACCTTGCCCTTGCGTTTTAGATGCCGGTTAATGGACACACGACAGGCCTCAATCTGAATGGCCTTGATCCAGCCCCGATCCAGCGCCTGCAAGCCATACTCGCCAAACGCCAGCGTGTCGCCCGACGTCGCATTGCCCTTCATGCTCCCGCGCTGGACTTTGCGGTACTTGACTCGCTTAGGCATTTCCGGCACGTTGCACCCCCGCTTTCACATCCGGCTCCTGTTCCGGTTTGACACAAATCCAGACTTTTATTCCAACCTTGCCCGCTATGGTATGGGCCTCGGCGGCGCCGTAATCAATATTGGCCCGCAAGGTATGCAGGGGCACCGAGCCCTCTTTATAAGTCTCCCGGCGCGCCAGTTCTGCGCCACCCAGGCGGCCGGAGGCCTGCACCTTGATCCCCAAAGCCTTCATGTCCATGGTCGTCTTGATGGACCTTTTCATCGCCCGCCGGAAGGACACGCGCCGTTCTAATTGGACGGCAATGTTCTCGGCCACCAACTGGGCGTTGAGATCGGCGTTCCTGATTTCCTTGATCTCAAGATAAACTTCCTTGCCCGTTATCTTGGCCAGCTCTTCGCGGAGCTTTTCGATATCCTGCCCTTTGTGGCCGATGACGATTCCCGGCCGGGCCGTAAAGATCGTCGCGCGCACACGATTGGCATATCGTTCAATAATGACTTCCGGAACGGCCGCACCTGCCAGCCGCTTCATGATCATCTCGCGGATTTTCAGGTCTTCGTGGAAAAAATCGCCGTATTGCCGTTTTTCCGCGTACCAGCGTGATCGCCAGTTCTTATTGACGGCCACCCGAAACCCGATTGGATTGATCTTCTGTCCCAAGACCGTGCTCCTTTCCTCGACTGACCCTGCCCGCCCAACGCTCGCCACTCAAGGCGTCGGCGCCGGCCAAGCTTTATTCGTTCACTAAAACTATCCGGATATGGCTGGTGCGCTTTGTCACCGGCCGCACCATGCCCCGCGACCTTGACCAATGCCGTCGCATCATCGGACCTTGCTCAACAATGACCTGTTCCACGCGGAAATCCTCGGCCGACTGCTTGGCATTGTTTTCCGCATTAGCAATGGCGGACTTCAATACTTTACCGATCAGAAAGGCCGCCTTCTGCCGACTGAATGCCGTCGCCCTCAAAGCATCGGCCACTGACAGCCCTTTCAGCAAACGGGCCAGGGGACGAGCCTTGGTCGGCGCAATACGCGCAAATCGGGATGATGCCTCAATTTTCATAGCACTTATAAATTAGGTCTTTTCCGCCGTTTTATCCGTATGCACGCCATGCTTCTTGAATATCCGTGTCGGCGAAAACTCGCCCAGCCGATGACCGACCATATTTTCAGTCACGTATACAGACACATGGATCTTGCCATTATGTACCGCAAAGGTGTGGCCCACAAACTCGGGGGCGATCATAGACCGCCGCGACCAGGTGCGAATGGGTCGTTTCTCACCCGACTTATTCAGACGCTCAACTTTTTCCAACAGACCGGCCTCAACATACGGACCTTTTTTAAGCGATCGTGACATGGCTTACTTTCTCCGTGATACGATGAACCGCTCCGATTTCCCGTGTGGATGCCTCGTCTTCATTCCCTTGGCATACTGGCCCCATGGCGAGCGCGGATGACCGCCCGTGGATTTACCTTCGCCGCCGCCCATGGGATGATCAATTGGGTTCATGGCCCGCGCGCGCACAGTCGGCCGAATGCCCAGCCACCGGGAGTGCCCGGCCTTGCCGTATACCACACTCGCATGATCCACGTTGCCCACCTGGCCAATGGTGGCTCGGCATTGCGCATTGATCTGGCGCACTTCACCGGACGGCAGTTTGATGTTCGCGTACTGGCCCTCGCGGGACATTAACGTCGCCGCCAACCCCGCGCCTCTCACCAGCTGGCCGCCCCGCCCTGGTTGCATCTCAATGTTGTGAACCTGCATGCCTAATGGAATGCGCGCCAAGGGCAACATGTTGCCCACCGAAGGCTCCGCATCCGGCCCAGTCACCAGTACGGCGCCCACGGCAAGTCCAACCGGTGCCAGGATATAACGTTTCTCGCCGTCAACATACTGTAACAGTGCGATGCGCGCGGACCGGTTGGGATCGTATTCGATGGCCACAACCTTGGCGGGAATATTGAGCTTGTCACGCTTGAAATCAATATAGCGGAATAGCCGGCGCTGACCGCCGCCACGGTGCCACACCGTGATGCGCCCCGACGAGTTGCGGCCCGCCGCGGCCTTGAACGCCTTCACAAGTGAACGTTCCGGCTTGGACCGCGTGATTTCCTCGAGCGTCGCCACGCTCGTGGATCGGCGACTCGGCGTTGTGGGTCGGTATGTTTTAATCGGCATACATCATTCCTGACACTGCCCCGATTTTACGCTATCAAAAGCCCAAAATCAGGATGTTAAACAATTTCAATTTTATCACCGGCTTTAAGCGTGACGATCGCCCGTTTGTGAAACGAGGTCCGCCCGTAGCGCGCCGCGCGCTCGCGCTT
>VSJD01000229.1 GCA_008636095.1 Kiritimatiellota bacterium
GAGCTTGCCCTTGCGGCGCATGGTATTCACTTTTACCACGTGCACCTTAAACAACTGCTCGACGGCCTGCTTGATTTCCAACTTGTTGGCCGAGGGCTCCACCTTGAAGCAGTAGCGATTGGCCTTTTCCATCTCCCGCGAAATTTTTTCCGACAGAATCAGCGTCTTGACAATGGTATAAGCAGATTTCATGTTTCAATTTTACTCAATTCCAAGGCAGGCATGCCCGCCACCCAAATCAGTCATAAAAACCACATCATCCTGCATTCTTCATTCTGCATTTTCTTCCTGCGCCTTCGCCGGTTTTAACCTGTCCGCCAGCACCAGCATGGCCGCTTTTGTGGCCACCACCGTGGGATAACGGAACAATTGATAAGTATGCACATCCCGGGCCACCGCCACCTCAATCTGCCGCAGATTGCGGGCGGCCAGTCGAACCTTGGAATCTGATTTTTCCAGAACGATCAGCACGGGACCTCGAATGCTCTGCGCCTTCATAATCGCCAGCAATGTCTTCGTCTTGGCATCGGCCAGCGTCAGTTCATCCAGCACACGCAGGGCCTTGCCCGCCACCTTCTCACTGAACGCCCGCCGGAACGCCAACTGCACCACTTTCCGGTTAACGCTCTTCCGGTAACTGCGCGGTTTGGGACCGAACACGACCCCGCCACCCCGCCATATCGGGGATTGACGGTAGCCCGCCCGCGCCCGACCCAGGCCCTTCTGGGCCCAAGGCTTACGATTACTCCCAGCGACCTCGCCTTTGGTTAGCGTCGAGGCCGTACCCGCGCGCAACCCGGCGCGATACGCCACGATCACATCTTTGAGAGCCTGCTGGCCACGGCCAAGTACCAGTAAGTCGTCGGCAATTTCCATTTCGCCTAACGACGCGCCGGCGCTGTTGGTTATCGGTATGCGACTCATTTGGTCTGACCCCGTTTCAGTGATTTTTTTACGATAACCACCGTGCCGGCATGACCAGGCACCGATCCGCGCACCAGAAGCACATGCTCTTCCGGACGGACCTTCACCACTTGCAAATTCTGCTGGGTCACGCGCTCCACGCCCAGATGGCCCGGCATGCGCTTACCCTTATGAATACGGCCCGGTAATTCGCGACAGCCGACGGACCCCACGCGCCGTTTGGAGTGTCCCCCGTGGGTCATGGGACCGCCGCGCATGTGATAGCGGCGCACCACGCCCGCGAACCCCTTGCCCTTCGAGACCCCCACGACGTCCACAAAAGGCACCCCCTCAAACAGCTTCACCGTTACCACATCCCCGGGTTTAAGCTCATCGCCGGCTTCCACAGCCATTTCACACCGGTACCGCAGAGGCTTGACGCTCAGTTTCTTACAGACACCCATGGCCGCCTTGGTCATCCGTTGCTCGGTCGTATCGCCAAATGCCAACTGAACAGCATCATACCCTTCGTGGTCCTTGGTCTTGCGCTGTAGAACCGTGCAAGGACCGCATGCTATGACAGTCACCGGCACCTGACAACCCTGATCGTTGAAAATCCGGGTCATGCCTATTTTTTTTCCAAGTAATCCTTGCATATCAAACTCAGGTTTTAATGGAAATATCCACACCCGCCGGCAGGTTGAGCTTCTTCAGCTCATCCACTGTTTTGGCGGTTGGACCGATAATGTCCAGCAGGCGCTTATGGGTCCTGATTTCGAACTGTTCCATGGACTTCTTGTCCGCGTGCGGGCTGCGATTAACGCTGAATCGTTCGATCCGCGTTGGCAGCGGGATCGGTCCCGAGATACGGGCGCCGGTCCGCTTGGCGGTCTCCACGATATCGCCCGCCGACTGATCCAAAGCCCGAAAGTCATACGACTTCAGGCGTATGCGTATGCGTTGCTCTTCCATACTACCTTTACCGACTCAGTATGCGTTTCTGTATTTGTTCCGGCACTATTTCAAACATGAACGGTTCCATCGTATAACTGGCCCGTCCCCGGGTCAGCGATCGGACGGCCGTGGCGTACCCAAAGAGTTCCGCCAGGGGCACCTCCGCACGAATGATCTGTGCGGGAGGCTGGCTCACCAGCCCCTTGACTTTGCCGCGCCGCGCATTGAGATCCCCCAGCACATCCCCCATGGTTTCGGCGGGCGTCACGATCTCAAGGGCCATAATCGGCTCCAACAGCACGGGTGCGGCTTCTTTAAGCGCGTCCCGAAAGGCCATTACTGCCGCCGTGCGGAAGGCGACCTCCGTCGAATCCTGCAAATCACAAGAAGCGGCCGTTACACTGACGACCACATCCACGACCGGAAAATGACCAAGCAGGCCTGTCGCCAAGGCATCCTGGATGCCCGCCGACACGGCTGACCGGAATTCATGCGGCAGATGCTCCGTCGAAACCTTGATATCAATTTTATTGCCGGCCTTACGGAGCGCGGGCGCCACGGTCAGCGTGACGCCGGCAAGCTGCCGGCATCCGCCAATCTCACGGTCAAAGCAATGCGAGGCTGCGCCTGCGATGGTCACGGTTTCACGGTAGGCAACTGTCGGCTCGCCGGCATTGGCCTTGACCTTGTATTCGCGCCACAAGCGGTCCTTGATAATCTCAAGGTGCAGCTCCCCCATCCCATTAACTAACGTCTGCCCGGTGTCCGGATGGATGCTCACCTTGAAGGTCGGATCCTCTTCGCTGAGGGCCATCAGGGACTTGATCAAATCTTCGCGATCGGCCTGCGTTTTGGGCTCGATGGCCATGGACACCACCGGCTCAGGGAAACGGATGCGTTCCAGCACGATCGGTTTGTTTTCAGAGCTAATCGTGTCGCCGGTGGAAATATCCTTCATACCGGCCAAGGCACCGATTTCACCGGCAAACAGGCACTCGACCTCCTCGTGCTGGTCGGCGTGCAACTGCAGGAGCCGCATGACGCGCTCACGCCGATGGGTGCGCGGATTAAATACATTTTGCCCTTTCTTCAGGCACCCGGCATATACACGCACAAAAATCATCTTGCCCATGTAGGGATTGTTCACAATCTTGAACGCCAGGGCGGCAAGCGGCTCGAAGTCGTTAGCCTGGCGGGACAGGACTTCCTCGGTTTTGGGATGGAATCCCTGGACCGGGGGGATATCAAGCGGGGACGGCAGGTAATCCACCACCGCGTCAATGACCGGCTGGATGCCATTGTTACGCAGGGCCGCGCCGCAGAGCACGGGCACCAGCTTGCGGCTAATAGTCGCCCGGCGTAAACCGGCCTTCAGCAGGGCCGTGGGCACTTCTGGATTTTCGAGGTAGGCGCCCAGCACGGCTTCATCCGCTTCGGCCACTTTTTCCATCAGTTCTGCGCGGGCACGCTCGGCCGCCACGGCGAAATCCGTAGGTATTGGCTCCGTGCGGATCACCGCGCCCAAGCTGGTATCTTCGAAAACCAGCGCCTTCATGCTGATTAAATCGATAACGCCCTTGAAGTGGTCTTCGGCCCCCCAGGGCAACTGAATGGCCACGGCGTTCGGCGTCAGCCGCTCACAAATTTCGGCGAGTACCCGGTTAAAATCGGCGCCGACACGGTCCATCTTGTTGATAAATACCACGCGGGGCACGCCATAGCGGTCCGCCTGGCGCCAAACCGTTTCCGACTGTGGCTGGACGCCGCCGACGGCACAGAACACGCCCACAGCGCCGTCCAGCACGCGCAGAGAGCGTTCCACCTCGGCAGTGAAATCCACATGGCCGGGAGTATCAATGACATTGACCTGGCACGCACGCCAAAAACAGGCCGTGGCAGCGCTGGTAATTGTAATGCCGCGCTCCTGCTCCTGGATCATCCAGTCCATCGTGGCGGTGCCATCGTGGACTTCACCCATCTTATGAAGACGGCCGGTATAGAACAGGATGCGCTCGGTCAGCGTCGTCTTGCCGGCATCAATATGCGCTATGATGCCGAAATTGCGAACGAAGGCCAAGGGACACCGCCGCCCAGCGGCTTCCCGCGCCGAGGCGTCGTCCGCAACCGCGTCATGTTGCTGATGTTTCAAAACCGTCACCATGATGTTCACGCCACCCCGTTACCACTTGTAATGGGCAAACGCCTTGTTGGCCTGCGCCATCTTATGGGTATCATCCCGTTTCTTGATTGCATTGCCCTGGTTTTTGAAGGCATCCAGCACCTCGAGCCCCATGGCCCGCTGGAGAGGCACGCCTTTGCGCGCTTGCGAAAATTGAATCAGCCACCGGATGGCCAGCGCCAGCTGACGATCCGCACTGACTTCCACCGGGACCTGGTAAGTGGCGCCACCCACGCGGCGGGATTTGACCTCGACCTTGGGCCGGATGTTATCCATGGCGCGCATCAGCACTTCCAAGGGATCTTCCTTACTCTGTTCCTTGATGAAATCCAGCATGCCGTAAGTGACGGCCTCGGCCACCGATTTCTTGCCCCGGATCATGACGTAATTAATCAGGCGCCCGATCAGCTTGTTGTTATAGCGCAGATCCGGCGCTACTTCACGTCTTTCGGCTGTGTGTCGTCTTGCCATGGTATCCTGTTATTTTTCCTGTTTTACTTTAGCCCGCTTGGCCCCGTACTTCGACCGACCGCGCTTGCGATTGGCGACCCCGACCGAATCAAGGGTGCCGCGCACAATATGATACCGCACTCCGCCAAGATCCTTCACGCGCCCACCGCGTACAAGCACGATGCTGTGCTCCTGCAGATTATGACCCTCACCGGGAATATAGGCGGTCACTTCCTCGCCGTTGGTCATACGCACGCGCGCCACTTTGCGCAACGCCGAGTTCGGCTTCTTGGGTGTCATCACGCGCACGGCGATACATACCCCGCGCCGCTGGGGACACCCCGTCAGGGCGGGCGACTTGCTGCGGTTCATGATCTTCCGGCGTCCGTGGCGCACGAGTTGATTTATCGTCGGCATAGCGTTTTTTTATTTCCTCCAAAGTCAAACTTGAAATTCTATCAGAACATGATTTTCTTGCAAGTACTATTTGACAAATAACAACTATTCACCACGTGATACTCATAGCAACGTTTTAAAACGCCGCCTAATCCAACAATTTCCTTAATTTATCTTCCGGGTTCTCGCTTTTTGGCAATGCCGCCTCCGGAATCGGTTCGCCGAGATGCACGAGCTTAAGGTGCTTATTGATTGAGAAACCGACACCCGCCGGGATCAAGTGCCCCATGATGACATTCTCCTTGAACCCGAAGAGATGGTCCACTTTGCCCAGCGTGGCCGCTGTGGTAAGCACGCGCGTCGTATCCTGGAACGAGGCGGCGGAAATAAAACTCTCCGTCTCGATGGACGCCTTGGTGACGCCCAGCAGGCACGGGGACGCCTGCGCCGGACGCTTGCCTTCCGCCATAGCTTTCTGGTTGACTTCCTGGAAGCGGTATTTGTCCACGAGCTCGTTCCAGAGGAACTCCGTGTCGCCCTGATCGGTAATGCGTACTTTCTTCAGCATCTGGCGCACGATGACCTCGATGTGCTTGTCGTTGATTTCCACGCCCTGCAAGCGATATACTTCCTGGACTTCGTTGACCAAGTATTCCTGCAAATCCTGCGGACCGCACACCTCGAGCACTTCCTGCGGAACGATGGGCCCTTCCGTCAGAGGTTCGCCCTTCTTCACATGGTCGCCCTTGGAGACAATGACATGCTTGCCGAGAGGAACAATGTGCTCCTCCTCGTCGCCCGTAACGGTATCGCGCACAATCAACCGCCGCGTTCCGCGTTGAATGCCGCCAAAATCGACGATGCCGGCAATCTTCGAAATTTCCGCCGCATCCTTGGGCCGGCGCGCCTCGAAGAGCTCGGCCACCCGCGGCAGACCACCGGTGATGTCCTTGGTCTTGGCTTCCTTGCGCGGCGTCTTGGCAAGCACCATGCCGGCGCTCACTTCCTTGCCCCTTTCCACAAACACGTAGGCGCCGGACGGAATGCTGTAATTGCCCAGCACGGTGTTCGTTTTATTGTCCTTGATCAGAATCTGCGGATGCAAATCCTCGCGGTAATCAAGGATGACAATACGCTTGAAGCTCGTAATCTGGTCCACCTCAATCTTCATGGAGACGTTTTCCACAAAGTCGCGGAACTGGACTACACCCGACTGCTCGGCAATGATCGGCACACTGTGCGGTTCCCAGCGGACGAAGACATGGCCCTTGGTCACGGGATCGCCCTCGTTGACGGAAACGGCCGAGCCCACCACCAAATCGTGCTGTTCCAGTTCGCGGCCGTCCTTGTCACGGATGACCACCGACCCGTTCTTGTTGAGCACGATGCTGTCGCCTTGCGCATCCTTGACCATGCGCACATCCGAGAAGTGCACGATTCCCGAGTTCTTGGCCTTAATTTCGGTTTGTCCCGCCAGGGAACTCGCCGCGCCGCCAATGTGGAAGGTCCGCATCGTAAGCTGGGTGCCAGGTTCCCCGATGGACTGAGCGGCAATGATGCCCACAGCCGTCCCCAGCTCGACCAGTTTGTCGGTCGTCAAATCACGGCCATAACACTTGGCACAGGCGCCGCGCTTGACTTCACAGGTCAGCACGCTCCGGATTTTAACGCTTTCAATATCGGCCATCTCTATGGCTTCGGCATCGGTCTCGCTGATCTCCTGGCCCGCGGCCACGAAACGTTTCTTGGGGTCGCGCGGATCGAAAACATCCTCAAGCGCCGTGCGGCCAATGATGCGCTGACCCAGCGGAATTTCCACGCCGCCGCTGATGGCGGAAACCCTGATGCCATTCAGCGTACTGCAGTCCTGTTCGGTAATGATCACGTCCTGGGCCACGTCCACCAGCTTGCGGGTGAGATAGCCGGCATCGGCGGTCTTCAGCGCCGTATCGGCCAGGCCTTTACGGGCACCGTGCGTGCTGATGAAGTATTCCAACACGCTGAGGCCCTCGCGAAAATTGGACAGAATCGGCCGCTCAATGATTTCGCCGGACGGTTTGGCCATGAGCCCGCGCATGCCGGCCAGCTGACGGATCTGCTGACGACTGCCGCGCGCGCCCGAGTCCACCATCATGAAGAGCGGGTTGGGCTCGCCTGTCGCCTGTTTTTTCTGCATGGACTCGATCATGGTAGTTGCGGTTTCCTCTGTCGCACGCGTCCAGATGTCAATGATCTTGTTATAGCGCTCGCCTTCGGTGATGATACCTTTTTGATGTTGCCGTTCCACGTCCTTGACCTGCCGGCGCGCTTCCTCAATGATCTTCGCCTTGCCTTCCGGCACAATCATGTCCACCAGGCCGATGGAAATCCCGGTCAAGGTCGCGTGCTTGAAGCCCAGCGTTTTCAGCAAGTCAAGCACCCGCACGGTTTCAGCTTGTCCGGCCGCGTGGTAACATTTCCAGATGATCGTGCTCAGCAGTTTCTTGGTAACCGTCTCGTTGATAAAACCCACCGTATGGGGAAAAACGCGGTTAAAAAATACGCGGCCTACGGTAGTGGCTATAACGCGCTCGCCCACCTTGCCATAGACGGTTTTTTCCTTCTTGTAATCGGGATTGCGGAACCGGATCCGCGTTTGGACTTTCACTTGCCCCATGTCGAAGGCATACTGCACCTCGTTAGCGTCCCCGAATATGGACAGGTGCCGGCCGCTTTCTTCGTCGGCCTTGCTCAGGAATAGTTCGTTTTTGGCAACGCTCGGCCCCATGGTCAGGTAATAAATGCCCAGCGCGATGTCCTGGGTCGGCGTCATGACCGGACGGCCGCTCGAGGGCGAAAACAGATTGTTGGTCGAAAGCATCAGCAGGCGCGACTCCAACTGCGCCTCGATCGAGAGCGGCACGTGAACGGCCATCTGGTCACCATCGAAGTCCGCATTGAAGGCCGTGCAAACCAGCGGATGGATTTGAATGGCATCGCCCTCGATGAGAACCGGTTCGAAGGACTGGACACTCAAGCGATGCAGGGTGGGCGCGCGGTTCAACATGACGGTACGACCCTTGATGACTTCATCCAATGCATCCCATATGACGTTGGTCTGGCTTTCAATCATCTTCTTGGCGGCCCGCACCGTGTGTACGAGACCTTTCTGTTTCAGCCGCCGGATGATAAAAGGTTCAAACAGGGTCAGGGCCATTTTCTTGGGCAGGCCGCACTGATGGAGCGAGAGCTCGGGACCAACGACGATCACGGAACGTCCCGAATAGTCCACGCGTTTGCCCAGCAGGTTCTGCCGGAAACGGCCCTGCTTGCCTTTAAGCATGTCGCTCAGCGACTTGAGCGGCCGGTTACCCGAGCCCGTCACCGGCCGACCGTGCCGCCCATTGTCCAACAGGGCATCAACCGCTTCCTGGAGCATGCGTTTTTCATTGCGGATGATGACGTCCGGTGTCTTCAGTATGAGCAGGTTCTTAAGCCGGTTATTGCGGTTGATGACCCGGCGGTACAAATCATTCAGGTCCGATGTCGCAAACCGCCCGCCCTCCAGGGGCACCAATGGCCGCAGATCCGGCGGGATGACCGGCAATACTTCCATAATCATCCATTCCGGGCGCATGGCATTGAGCCGCATGCTTTCCACGATCTTCATGCGATTGGCGAGCTTCTTGCGCGTCTGTTGACTGCGCGTAGTGCCCATCTGGGCTTCGAGCGAGGCCATTAGCACGGCCAAGTCAATGCGCTTCATCAGGTCGCGGATGGCCTCGGCGCCCATCTTGGCGCTGAACTCCTCGCCGTATAGTTCCTGGGCTTCCCGGTACTCTTCCTCGCTAAGAATCTGTTTTTCCTTCAACGGAGTCTTACCGGGATCAATGACGACGTAATCCTCGTAATACAAAATCCGCTCCAGACTGCGCGCCGTCAGGTCCACGATCAGTCCAAGGCGGCTCGGCGTACACTTGAAGAACCAGATATGCGAGACGGGCACCGCCAGTTCAATATGCCCCATGCGCTCGCGGCGCACGCGCGACAACGTCACCTCCACGCCGCACCGGTCGCACAACACGCCCTTGTGCTTGATGCGCTTGTACTTTCCGCAACTGCATTCCCAGTCCCGCTGGGGGCCAAAAATACGCTCGCAGAAAAGGCCGCCACGTTCCGGTTTGTAAGTCCGATAATTGATGGTCTCCGGGTTTTTTACTTCCCCAAAGCTCCACGACCGGATGGTTTCAGGTGCCGCCAGAGAAATATTGACCGCATCAAAACTCGACGGCTTATAACTCTCCGGACTGCCTTTGACGCCGATTGTTTCCATCCTGCTCCTTCCCTGAACCTTGAATTTGGCCCCGCGGCGGGGCGACTTTTATCCAGTTCGGATTGTCATCCTGAGTCCGACCTCCCGGAGAGCCGGGACAAAGGAACTCCATCGGCGCGACTTGTCCGCCAAAGGCGAGATTCTTCGCTACGCTCGGAATGACATATTGCGTATAATCAAAAAAAATTTCAAATATGTTTGGCTGGAATTTATCAATGACCGCGCCTATTATCCGGACTTCTCCCCGGCGCTGTGCAGCCTGATATCCAAAGACAGGCTCTGCAGCTCCTTGATCAACACGTTAAATGATTCCGGCATGCCGGGCTCGATGATGTTTTCGCCCTTAACAATGGACTCGTAAATCCGCGTGCGGCCGGACACATCATCGCTCTTCACCGTGAGAATTTCCTGGAGCGCATAGGCTGCCGAATACGCTTCCAGCGCCCAGACTTCCATTTCCCCGAAACGCTGGCCGCCGTACTGGGCCTTGCCACCCAGCGGTTGTTGGGTCACCAACGAATACGGTCCAACGGCGCGCGCGTGGATCTTGTCGCTGACCAGGTGGTGCAGTTTACATATGTAAATAAAGCCCACCGTCACCGGTTGCTCAAATAATTCGCCCGTACGTCCATCGTGCAACCAGGCCTTGCCCGATTCCGGCAACCCGCCTTCCTTCATTTTCTTGCTCAGATTGCTCTCGGAAATGCCGTCGAAAATCGGCGTGGTCACATGGATGCCCAACTGCTGGCAGACCCAGCCGAGCTGGGTTTCCAACAACTGACCAACGTTCATGCGCGAAGGCACGC
>VSJD01000232.1 GCA_008636095.1 Kiritimatiellota bacterium
CCAGCGGGTTGAGCACAATATCCACCGGCGTGCCGTCCGGCAGGAACGGCATGTCCTCATCTTTCACAATGCGCGCCACAACACCCTTGTTGCCATGCCGGCCGGACATCTTATCGCCGACTTCCAGTCGCTTCTTGCTGGCAATATAGACCTTGACCTGCTTAATGATGCCGTCTTCCGCGTGATCGCCGCTGGAGAGCCGCCCGAGCGAATCTTCCCGCTCCCGCTCAATCTCCGCAAATTTGCCCATATGCTCGTTGATGATCCCTTGGATGCGCTCCTGGATGGGGCTCGGATCGATCTCAATGTGTTCCCAGCCCGAGGCCAGCTTGCGCAACAGGAATTTGGTGATTTTACGATTGGCAGGGATGATGATCTCGCCCGTCTCCACGTTGACGACGTCCAGCGGAATCTTCTCGCCCAGGAGCACGTTGCTGAGGGCATCGGTAAGTTGATCGGTAAGTTGCTGTTTCTTGGCCTTGTGCTCATCTTCGATCTGCTTCATCTGCTGGCGCCGCGCCTTGGAAGTTAGCTTCTCGCGGATCACGTTCTGCTGGGCCGAGGCACTGACTTCCATCACAATACCCGACGTGCCACTGGGTACGGTCAAAGACGTGTCGCGCACGTCAGCCGCTTTCTCGCCGAAAATAGCCCGCAAAAGCCGCTCTTCCGGGGCCAGCTCCGTCTCGTTCTTCGGTGTGACCTTGCCGACCAATACAGTACCCGGCTTGACCACGGCGCCAACGCGGATAACGCCGTCATTACCGAGATCCTTGAGCGCCTCTTCGCCCACGTTGGGAATATCGCGGGTGATTTCCTCAGGACCTAATTTTGTGTCACGGGCACTGGCTTCAAATTTTTCGATATGGATCGAGGTAAAGACATCCTCGCGCACGACGCGCTCGCTGATCAGGATGGCGTCCTCAAAATTGTAGCCACACCACGGCATGAAGGCCACCAGGATATTGCGACCAATGGAAAGTTCGCCGCCATCCGTATTGGGACCATCGGCCAGAACCATGCCGCGGGTCACGCGCTGGCCCTGCTTGACGATCGGCTTCTGGTTCATGCAGGTACCCGCATTGGAACGCATGAACTTGCACAGTTCATACACCTGTGTCGTGGCCTTGTCCTTGGCGCCTTTCTTCGAGAGCTTGCCGTCCGGCGTGACCATGATCTGCGTAGCAGACACATAGGCCACCTTGCCCGGCGCCGTGGCCGTGACCATGACGCGCGAATCCAGCGCCACGCGCCGTTCCAGCCCGGTGCATACGAAAGGACTCTCGGACCGGATCAGCGGCACAGCCTGGCGCATCATGTTGGAGCCCATCAGCGCTCGGTTGGCATCGTCGTGCTCCAGGAAGGGAATCAGGCCGGCGGCCACGCTGACCACTTGCTTCGGGGAGGCATCCATATATTGAACCGAGTCCTTGGGCTTTTCGAGAAACTCTCCCCGATAGCGGACGGAGACATTGTCCTCCTTGAACCGCCCTTTCTCGTCCACGGGCGCATTGGCCTGGGCAATGACAAAATTTTCCTCCTTATCGGCGGCAAGGTATTCCACTTTGTCAGTCACACAGCCGTCTTCCACCTTGCGGTACGGCGTTTCGATGAAACCGAAATCGTTGACCCGCGCGTAGGTACCCAGGGACGAGATCAGGCCGATGTTCGGGCCTTCCGGCGTTTCGATGGGACAGATTCGGCCATAGTGACTGCTGTGCACGTCGCGGACTTCGAACCCGGCGCGTTCGCGGCTCAAGCCGCCGGGGCCCAGAGCGCTGAGGCGCCGCTTGTGGGTGAGTTCCGAGAGCGGGTTGGTCTGGTCCATGAACTGGCTCAACTGACTGCGCGCAAAAAAATCATGCACCGAGGCCGAGAGCGACTTGGGATTAATCAGCCGTTGGGGCGTGATTTTTTCAATGGCGGAATCCATAAATACCATGCGCTCGCGCAGGGTGCGCTGGGTGCGGGCAAGGCCAACCCGGCACTGGTTCTCCACGAGTTCCCCTACCGTGCGCAGTCGACGACTGCCCAGGTGGTCAATATCGTCCACCATGCCATTGCCATGCGACAGGTTGATCAGATAGCGCAGTGCCTCCACAAAGTCCTCGTTGTCAAGCATCCGCAGACTCTTATCCTTATTCAGCCCCAGTTTCTGGTTGATCTTGTAGCGGCCGACGCGCCCGAGGTCAAACCGGCGCGGATCGAAAAAGAGGTTCTTCAACATTTGACGAGCGTTGTTGACGGTGGGCGGATCGCCGGGCCGAAGTTTCTTGAAAATGTCCTTGAGCGCCTCGTCCTCGGAATGGGTCGAGTCCTTCTGGATATTGCGGAGGAAAAGCCCCTCGTCCCAGGAGACGTCCACCACATCCACGGCATTGAACTTGGCCGCGACCATCTGCTTGATCAGATTGCCCGTGAGGGCGTCATAACGGCGTCCCAAAATGGCCTGGGATTCGACGTCAATGATATCTTCCTTGAGCACGCGATGTAGCAGCTTCTCCTCGCCAATCTCGCTGCGCAGGTTCAGTTTTTCAATTTTGTAGAAAAGCCCCAGCAATTCCTCATCGGAGCCGTAGCCGATGGCGCGCAGAAAGGTGGGCGCCATGAATTTGCGGCGGCGGTGCTGACGATCCAGGTAGATATGGATGATGCTGCTGGCGTCAAACTGCACTTCCACCCAGGAACCGTGGTCCGGGATCAGCCGGAAGGAATAAATCGTGGAACCGTTGGCATGCGTGGCCTGTTCATAACAGATCCCGGGCGACCGGTGCAGCTGGCTCACCACGACGCGCTCGGCCCCATTGACAACAAAACTGCCGCTCTCGGTCATGATGGGGATCTCGCCCATGTAGACCACTTCCTCGCACACCTCTTCGACGTTTTTCAGACGGAAGGTTACATGCAATGGCGCGGCATAGGTTTTCCCATCCTTGAGGCACTGGTAAGGACTGTCCTTGGGCTGAGTAAATTCGTATTTGACGAAATCGAGCACAAGCCGGTTATCATAACTCTCGATCGGAAAAACCTCTTTAAATACCGCCTGCAAACCCATAACCTTGCGATGGTTGGGCGCCACATCCATTTGCAGGAAATTTTTGTATGATATTGCTTGTATGTCGATCAAGTCCGGCGGCTCAATAACGTCCTTCAATTTGCCAAAATTAATGCGCTCCATTATTTAGCACCTTCCCTTTGACAAGCCAACCACGCTTGCCAGATAATTCAGGCACGGTTCAACGGCCCGCCTGCAACGCCGTAACACTGCGGGCAGGTTCACGGCTGTTTTCATCCAAAATACGAATCGCCTGGACGTAACGCGCTCCGGCATAGCATGTTCGGCGGAGCATAGCCACCCTGTCGCCGTGAACCATGCCGACAGCTTACTTGATTTCCACTTTAGCGCCGGCTTTTTCGAGCTGCTCCTTCATTTTGGCGGCCTCATCCTTGGAAACACCGTCCTTGACGGTTTTGGGCGCGCCTTCGACCAGATCCTTGGATTCCTTCAGACCCAGCCCGGTGATCGCCCGAATTTCCTTGATGACCTGGATTTTCTGTGCGCCAACGCTGGCCAGAACGACGGTAAATTCCGTCTGGACTTCCGCGGTAGCCGCGCCACCCGCCGCGCTCGCCCCGCCAGCAGGCATGGCCATCATCGGCGCCGATGCCGAGACGCCCAGCCGCTGTTCAAGGGCCTTGACCAGCCGGGAAAGTTCCAACACGCTGATCCCTTCGACCCAGTTGACAAACTCGGCCATTTTACCTTCGATTTTGACGTCGGGGGTTTGAGCCGGCGCCGTTACGTTTTCTGCTGTGACTGCTTCCGTCATGGTGTGCTCTCCTCTACTACATGCTACCGCTTACTGCGGTTTTTCTTTTTTTTCCTGTACCGCTTTAATGACATAGACCAGACTGGTCACTTTTTGTTTCAAGACACTCGCCAACTGCGTCATGGGCGCCGCGACGGTGCCGACCAGCATGCTGAGCAAGACCGGCCGGGCCGGCAGTTTTGTCAGCGCATCCACATCCGCCGGGCTCAATACCCGGCCGTCCAAAAGTCCCCGCTTGATGGTCAACACACGCTGTTCCTGTTGAAAGCCAGCCAGGACCTTGGCGGTTTCCACCACATCGCCTGCTCCGACAATGATCGCAGTCGGCGACGTCAGCACGTCGGCCACCTGCGCCCGGTGATCCTCGGGTAGAGCCAGCTTGAAAAAACTGTTCTTCACAATATGAAAGCGCACGCCGAGTTTGGCCAATCGACGTCGCAATTCCTCGCCCTGCCGCACCTTCAGGCCCCGGTAATCTGCCAAGATCACAAAGGAGGCGCGCTCCAGACCGGTGCGGAGCTCATTGATGATGGCCTTTTTTTCCAACCTCATAGCCAATTTCCTGTGCCGATCCCGCATTTCGCGGGATTACTCGGATTTTAAAGTTTCACGCACTTGGATGGGCAGCCCGACGCCCATCGTGGAACTGACCACACAGCGTTTGACAAATAAACCCTTGGTGGCGGCTGGGCGGGCGGCCAGCACCGCGCTGATGATGGTCCGGGCGTTTTCAATCAGCTTGGTGGCGTCGAAGGAGCGCTTGCCGAACGGCACCATGACATTGCCGTGCCGATCCATCCGGAATTCCACGCGGCCGGCCTTGAACTGCTTGACGGCCGTGGCCAGATCATCGGTCACGGTGCCGGTCTTGGGGTTTGGCATAAGGCCGCGGGGGCCCAGGAACTTGCCCAGTTTGCGGACCTCCTTCATGGCGTCGGCCGTGGCAATGGCCACATCGAAATCGGTCCAGCCCCCCTGGATTTTGACAATGAGGTCTTCGTAGCCGACATTATCAGCGCCGGCCGCGCGGGCGGCATCAGCAGCGGCGGCCGTGGCAAACACGAGGACACGCACGTTTTTGCCCGTGCCGTGCGGGAGACTGACCGTGCCGCGCACGGTCTGTTCCGATTTTGTAAAGTCCACACCCAGCCGGAAGGCAATGTCCATGGTTTCATCAAACTTGATGGCTGGCTGGGCCTTAATGAACGCGACAGCTTCTGCCAAGTCAGAAACTTTTGCCGGGGCTTTCGCCTTGATCGCTCGATAACGTTTTCCGTGCGTGGCCATAGTTAATCCACCACTTCGATTCCCATACTCCGCGCCGTACCCTCGATCTGGCGCATGGCCTGGGCTTCGTTGGTCGTGTTCAGGTCCTTGTGTTTAATCTTGACAATTTCGAGAACCTGGGCATGCGTAACCTTGCCTACTTTCTCGCGGTTCGGGACACCCGACCCCTTGGCCAGTGCAGCCTTCTGCTTGAGCAGGACGGCAGCCGGCGGGCTTTTGACTATGAAGGTAAATGATTTGTCCTGATAAACCGTAATGACTGCCGGCAGAATCATACCGTTCTGACTCTGGGTGGCAGCGTTAAATTCCTTGCAAAAGGCCATTATATTGACCCCTTGCTGACCCAAGGCCGGCCCCACCGGCGGCGCCGGATTAGCCTGGCCCGCGGGAATCTGCAATTTGATGATTGCTGTGACTTTCTTGGCCATTTTCTACGCCTTTTTTATTTCCGTTCCTTCCGCCCCCTGCCTTCTTCATTCTGCATTCCCTGCCCGCCGCAGCCTCCTGGCAAAGGCGGTACATTTCTTCAGACGCGTTCCACTTGCCAGTACTCCAGCTCCACCGGGGCCGTTCGACCAAAGATGGCCACGGACACTTTCAATTTGCCACGATCCGGATCCACTTCCTCGATGACCCCGCTGAAATTTAAAAAGGGGCCGTCGTTAATTTTGACTGTTTCACCCGGCTCAAATTGGACCTTGGGCTTGACTTTCTCTTTCTTGTCCTCGATCTGATAAACAATGGATTCGACTTCCTTCGGCCGCAGGGGCGTCGGTCGCTCGCCGCCAACAAATTTAATGACCCCCGGCGTATCGTTGACATAATACCAGGCACGCTCGTTAATCTTGCCGTCCTCTTTGTACAAGCCGATCTGGATCAGCACATACCCCGGGTAAAACATCCGGGTGGTCGTGCTCTTCTTGCCTTTCTTGACCTCTGATATTTTTTCGGAGGGAATTGAAACATCCCCGACCAAGTCGCTCATTTCTTCCGTCTTTATCCGGCGCAGGAGACTATCCCGGACTTTCATCTCCTTACCCGTGAGCGTATGAATCACAAACCATTGCTTTTCCATGCGTTGCCCCTGTCTTCCGCGCCGGTTATTACAGAATCAGGTGTAAAACCCGCATCAGGATCAGATCGCTAAGCCCCACGAAAGCTCCCAGCACGATAACCGACATAATCACAACCAAGGTGGACTCTTGCAGTTCAGCGCGCGTCGGCCAGGCTGATTTCTTCAGCTCGAGACCGACTTCATTGATAAAACCGACCACCTTGACAATGAACATCTGAATTTTATTCACAGTGCAATGGCCTCTGTTGGTAAGCGTTCACGGAACGCTGAAATTGGAAATTGGCGCCAAACGAGAATCTTTCTTTCCTAATTTCAAATCTCCAGTTTCCAGTTTCCAATTTCAAGCTGTGCACGGCTACGCAAATCCCTGCTTTCCCTTACCACAAACCGCAACGGCCACGGACACATGGCAGGGGAGGGGGGATTTGAACCCTCAACACCCGGTTTTGGAGACCGGTACTCTGCCAATTGAGCTACTCCCCTATCCAAACCTGCCCGCAGTGCTATCCGTCGGCTGACGGATTGCAGACGGGAGAGGATTACCGAATCTCACGATGCACGGTATGCTTACGCTCAAACCGGCAATATTTTTTTAGTTCAATTCTGTCGGGCGTTAATTTCTTATCTTTGGTCGTCGTATAGTTCCGGCGTTTGCACGCGCTACACGCTAAGGTTATGATTTCTCGCACCATGACTGCTCAGACTTTCGCTCTTGGTGTTTACCGCTTACCCGCATCGCCCCGCAACGGAATCTCACGCAATGATTTCCGTCACCTGGCCCGCTCCCACCGTGCGGCCGCCTTCGCGAATAGCAAAGCGCACGCCTTTTTCCATAGCAATCGGGGCAATCAGCTTGACTTCGATTTCGACGTTGTCGCCCGGCATGACCATTTCCACGCCCTTTGGCAAGGTAACGGCGCCGGTAACGTCCGTGGTGCGGAAATAAAACTGCGGCCGATACCCGTTGAAGAACGATGTATGCCGACCACCTTCTTCCTTGCTCAGAACGTACATCTGCCCCTTGAAATGAGCATGCGGCTTGATCGAACCGGGCTTGGCCAGCACCTGACCGCGCTGGACATCCTCTTTCTTGGTGCCCCGCAACAGACAGCCGACATTGTCGCCGGCGCGCCCCTCATCCAATAACTTGCGGAACATTTCCACACCCGTGACGACGGTCTTCTGCGTATCTTTAAGGCCGACGATTTCAATTTCGTCGCCGACCTTGATGATACCGCGCTCGATACGACCGGTTACCACCGTGCCGCGACCTTCAATGGAGAATACATCCTCGATCGGCATCAGGAATGCCTGGTCCGTGATGCGGGTCGGTTCCGGAATGTAATTATCCAAGGCTTCCATCAGTTCCTGGATACACTTGGCATCCGCATCGTCCGGCTTGGTCACGTTCATGGCCTTCAGCGCACTGCCGCGGATAATCGGCGTCTTGTCGCCAGGAAACTGGTACTTGGTGAGCAGATCGCGGATTTCCAGTTCGACCAGGTCCAGTAATTCAGGATCGTCCACCGTGTCCACCTTGTTCAGAAACACAACGATGGAAGGTACGCCCACCTGGCGGGCCAGCAGGATGTGCTCGCGCGTCTGCGGCATAGGTCCATCCGAAGCGCTCACCACTACGATCGCGCCATCCATCTGGGCGGCGCCGGTGACCATGTTCTTTACATAGTCGGCATGACCGGGACAGTCCACATGGGCGTAATGGCGCTTCTCGGACTGGTATTCCACATGGGATGTCGCAATCGTCAGGATCTTGGTCGGATCGCGGCGCCCTTGCGATTCGGAGGCTTTCGCCACCTGGTCGTACGAAATGTAGTTGCTCAGTCCCTTCAGGGACTGCACCTTGGTAATGGCGGCCGTCAGGGTCGTCTTGCCATGGTCCACATGTCCGATGGTACCGACGTTGACATGCGGTTTCGTGCGTTCAAATTTTTCTTTTGCCATTGTGCGTCTCCTTCAATTTGCCGTGTCTTTTTTTACCGCCGTCCAGAGCCCACGAACGGAATCGAACCGTTGACCTCATCCTTACCAAGGACGTGCTCTTCCAACTGAGCTACGTGGGCCAACACTTCGCTCCCCGCGAGCCCAAACAAAAAAACGCAATAAAACCCCTGCCCTCATTCCCTCATGATTTGAATCAGGTTATGAGGTTCACAAGACGCCCCGGCTTTACATGCCCGCAAGCGTGCTAATGCTTATTAAACGCCAGTTATGACAAACGAACGAGCAATTTAACACAAACAAAATATGTGTCAACAGGTTTTTTGTGTTTTTTTTAAAATATTTTTGCCCGGGCGGCAACACGGTTATAATTTGTCATGGACGCACCGGAAAAAGCATGGTATATGTTTAAATTAATTCATAAACACAGGAGGGAATCATGTCCATTGCTGTCATTATTATATTGGTCATCGTCGTCATCGTGCTTTTGTATGCCGTCGGTATTTACAACCGGCTCATCAGCCTGCGCAATCGGTTCAAAAACGCGTTTGCCCAGATTGATGTCCAGCTCAAACGCCGCTATGACCTGATCCCGAATCTGGTGGAAACGGCCAAGGGCTACATCAAGCATGAGCGCGGCACGCTGGAAGCCGTTACGGCGGCCCGCAACCAGGCTTCGGCAGCTGTGCAAAAAGCGGCGGCTAACCCGGCCGACGCCGTTGCCATCCAGGGTCTGATGGGTGCGGAAGCCACTCTGACCGGCGCGCTCGGACGCCTGTTTGCCGTGGTCGAGGCCTATCCCGACCTTAAGGCCAATCAAACCATGGCCCAACTGATGGAAGAGCTGACCTCCACCGAGAACAAGGTGTCGTTTGCGCGGCAGGCTTATAACGACGTCGTCATGAGTTATAACATTGCCCGCGAAACCTTCCCGGCCGTGGTCGTGGCCAATCTGTTCGGCTTCACGCTGGCCCAGCTGTTTGAAATCACCGCGACCCAGGAGCGCGAAGCCCCAAAGGTATCATTCGCCTAACCACACCGCAAGAAATTGCTGATTTCTGCCCCCCCCCCATTGGCGGGGCAAGTTACGGACCCCGCTCTGAGCGTGGCAACCTTGTTTGCCACGCGTTGCGCGTGGTCCCGCGTTATGTGGGATTGCTGGTTTTTTAATCGGAAATATAAAAATTTTCCGCCATTTCCCATCAACCATTAACCATCAACCATTTTCCTTGCCCCCATGGATTTCTTTGAACACCAGGAAAGAGCCCGGCGCAAAACCACCCTGCTGGTGGCTTATTTCCTGCTGGCCATCGTCCTGATTATCGCCGCCATCTACGCCGTATTTGCTTACGTGTTCATGCCTGTACCCCCGCCTGATGCCGCCGGCTCGGCGTTGGCCATCGCGCGGAATTGGTGGCGCGCCGACCTGTTGATGTTGGTGGCCACTATTACAATCGGCATCATCATCCTGGGCTCGCTCTATAAAATCATCACGCTCTCCCAGGGCGGCGAGGCGGTGGCGCGCATGCTGGGCGCGCGACTGGTGCCGCCCGCCACGACGGACCTGCAAGAGCGGCGGCTGTTGAACGTGGTCGAGGAAATCGCCCTGGCTTCCGGCACACCGGTGCCGCGCGTGTTCGTGCTTGACAATGAAAACAGTGTGAACGCGTTCGCCGCTGGCTTCTCGACACGGGATGCTGTGATCGGCGTCACCTTCGGGTGCCTGACCCAGCTCACCCGGGACGAACTGCAAGGTGTGATCGCACACGAGTTCAGTCACATCCTGAACGGCGACATGCGCTTGAATCTAAGGCTCATGGGCCTGCTTAACGGCATTCTTATCATCAGC
>VSJD01000231.1 GCA_008636095.1 Kiritimatiellota bacterium
ATCATCGGCTACTGGATTTTCCGGATCGCCGCCAGTACCCGTCGGACAGCGAGCGTGGGACGCAAGAAAGGCGGCAGTCCGATTCCGTTCATCCTGGTGGGTCTGGCCGTCATGGCCATCGGTTATATCGGCGTGTTCTTCGGCAAGCTGATCAAGAGCGCCGTTTCGCGCCAGCGCGAGTTTTTGGCGGATGCCGCTTCCGTGCAATTCACACGCAACCCGGACGGCCTGGCCGGCGCGCTCAAGAAGATCGGAGGATTCGTGGCAGGGTCGCGCATCCAGAATCCTAACGCCGAGGAGGCCAGTCACCTGTTTTTTGCCAACGGCCTGGGTCAGTCGTTCCTGAACCTGATGGCCACGCACCCGCCACTGGTCGAACGCATCCGGCGGATTGATCCCGCCTTCAGCGGCGATTTTGCCGCCGTGAATGTGGCACCCGTGGCAGGCACAAATGATGCCAGTGCGGCGATTACCGGCTTCGCCCAGGCAAGCGCAAGTCGCCGAGACACGGCGACGGAATTCAGTCACCCCGCAACCATTCCCCTGCGGCCATATGAAACTCTGCAAAGCGTCGGCCAGCCGCAGGCGGAAAACCTGGCCTACGTGACCACCCTGCTCAACGCTTTACCCGAAGCCATTAAAACCGCGGCCCGCGAACCGATCGGCGCCCGCGCCCTGATTTACGGCCTGCTGATCAGTACCGACGAATTAATCCGTAACGCCCAACTCCAGGTCCTGACCTTGAAAGCGGACGCGGATGTCGCCGAGCGGACGCGGGCACTGGCGCCTGAGCTTGCGTCCCTGCCGGCGGCGGCGCGTATGCCGCTGACCGATATGGCACTGACCGCTCTGCGGGCGCTGTCGCGTGCACAAGCAGAAACCTTCCGGGACAACCTGCGTGCGCTGATTGAGGCCGATGCGACGATCTCGCTCTTTGAATACATGCTGGAACGCATGGTCGTTCGCCGCCTCGCAAGCCAGTACGGCCGGCCGCGCCGTGTTGTAGTCCAGTATTACGATCTCAAACCTCTCCTGCCGGCGGCCACCACCCTGCTCTCCACCCTGGCTTACTACGGCCAGCCGAAAGATGATCAGGCGGTGGCGCGCGCCTTCCAGTCCGGCGCGGCACGGCTGAATTCGACCCGGCGCCTGCTCCCGAGGGAATCATGCGGACTGGCCGCTGCGGACCAGGCGCTGACCATTCTGAATACGGCGTCACCGGCCATAAAAAAAACGATCCTGGATGCCTGCGTCGCGTGCGTCGCCGCGGATGGCCGCACAACGGTGACCGAAGCCGAACTCCTGCGCTCGGTCGCCGATGCGCTGGATTGCCCCATCCCACCCTTCGTACCCGATGCGGAGTGAAACATCATTCAAATAATTACGAGAGCATGTTACTTCATGAAGAAAAAACCAGAATCCCCTGCCCTGCCCTCCCTTGACCGCCTGCTCGCCTGCGCGGAAGCGGCTGCGCGTGCGGGTGGCAAGCATGCCCTGAAGCATGCCCATCGCCGGCGCATCGTTGCGCAAACATTTGCCCACGACGTCAAACTGAAACTGGATCGCGAATGCCAGGACGTGGCCGAGCGGGTGATCCGGAAATGCTTTCCACGCGCCGTAATTCTGGGCGAAGAAAACACCGTAAAGCCCGCCGCGGCTGATGTACTCTGGATCATTGACCCGATTGACGGCACCGTTAATTATTTTCACGGCCTGCCGTTATGGTGCTGTTCGGTCGCTGTTCAGGTTCGGGGGCGCGCAGCCGCCGGCGCCGTGTATGCACCGATGTTGGGAGAATGTTACACCGCCCATCGCGAACGCCGGGCAACCTGCAACGGCAAGCCGCTCGCTGTATCGGCCACGCGCCGCCTGAAGGACGCCGTGATCCTCACCGGCCTCAATAAGCGCAACGATCTGCTGAATCACTCGATCGCGCTTTTCCATAGGCTCTCGCGCAAGACGCAGAAACTGCGCATCATGGGATCAGCCGCACTTGACATCTGCCAGGTGGCTGCCGGCCGGGCGGACGCGTTTTTCGAATCCGGGATTTATCTGTGGGACGTGGCCGCCGCCGGCCTGATTGTCGAACAGGCCGGAGGACGCGCCGAGATTATGCCAAGCAAGCCCCCATACCAATTACGGATTATAGCCAGCAACGGCCGCTTGCACACCCCGCTGAGGCGGCTGATATTGCAGGCTGGGACAATATAGGCAAGGGTTTATCCCTCGGCAGATTACACCGTCTTATGCACAGCTACCCAGCCGTCCCTACCAGGCACGTCCCCCCTCGCGATACGACCCGGAGGAATGGTCAAAGCAGCGGGCAAAAGAGCGCCCAAGGTCGTGAACTCGTGCCCTAGCGAACGCGCCTTCTGCACGAACCGTTCGAACAGGTCCCGGCAAATGATGCCTTCAACTTCGGCATGGATGGTGAATATATTAAGCCGTCCAGGCTGGATGAGCGACAGGATGTAATCATTATAGGTTTCCTGCGTAACACCCGGCTGACCGATAACCTCATCATAGGTCGGCAGGGTGACAGGTATCTGGGGTTGGTTCAACGGAACGCTTGCGACTACTGGACGGAAAATCGTCTGCCCGCGGCAGTCACTGTTGAATGCGAAAGGGAAGCGCTCTTTTTCACGCAAGGCCGCTTCCGTACAACGCCAGCCGGGTGCCGCCGAACAAGTCGGCGGCACGCCGACGATTGTGGTCATAAGATCAACCCCCCGTGCCAGGCTGACACGGATGGCCTCCGGAGGCATATGCTCGATGTGCGCCTGCCAGGTGTAGTGATCCCAGGCGTGAAATCCCATTTCATGTCCAGCGCCGGCGGCCATGCGCAGGCAATCGCCAAGGCGCTTGCCGATGATCGTCCCCGGCCAGCACGTGCCCCGCAGAAGAATGTCCCAGCCGTAAAGCCCCGCGGCATGACTGCGCAACATCTTCACCAGGAAGTGTGGCCGCACCAACCGCCAGAGGTGGCGCCCCATGTTATCGGGCCCCACCGAAAAGAAAAACGTGGCATGGATGCCGTGGGAGGCCAGTAGACGGCATAAGGTCGGTACACCGTCGCGCGTACCGCGCAACGTATCCACATCAATGCGTAATCCAATTTTCATTCAAAGAAAAACAGAATTCAAAATGGCAAGCGAAAACACCTCCCGAGCAAAATGAATGACTTTCTACCAAAGACCAAAGCCCCAAGATCTGATTTGTTCTGACCTCTGACTTCTGACCTCTGACTTCCGACTAACTGGACTGTTCATGCTTCGTCTTCGATGCCGAATTCACCGGATGCGACGGCTTCCTTGAGGAAGAAATCCAGGGTCTCATTCACCGACTGTTCGAGCGGGATCGTGGGCGTCCAGCCGAGCAGCTTTTGAGCCTTGCGAATACTGGGCCGCCGATGCGCCACGTCCTGGTAGCCGACGCCATAATAACGGCCGCTTTCCATCTCCTGGATGCCGGCAAACGGCGGGAACTTGTTCCGCAGGGGATGCTGTTTGAATTTACGGATCAGGATTTCGGCCAGTTCCTTGATGCTGGCTTCGTTGACCGGATTGCCGATGTTGAAAATCTGGCCATCGCATTTACCATCCTGGTTTTCGATGATCCGGAACAGGCCTTCGATGCCATCCTTGACGTCCGTAAAACACCGTTTCTGCTCGCCGCCATCGATCAGCCGGATGGGACTGCCTTCGACCAGGTTGAGAATCAACTGGGTAATGGCGCGCGAACTGCCGATACGCGCCGAGGTCAGGCTGTCGAGCCGCGGGCCGATCCAGTTGAACGGTCGGAACAGGGTAAAACGCAGTTTCTCGTGCTGGCCGTAGGCCCAGATAACGCGGTCCAGGAGCTGTTTGGAGCAGGAATAAATCCATCTCTGCATCCGGATAGGCCCCAGGATCAGGCGCGAGTTGTCCTCATCAAATTCCTGATCGTCGCACATGCCATACACTTCCGAGGTCGAGGGGAACACGATGCGTCGGCCATATTTGACGCAGTAGCGCACGACGCGCAAGTTTTCCTCAAAGTCCAGGTTAAACACCCGCAGGGGATTGCGCGTGTATTCGATCGGCGTGGCTATGGCCACCAGTGGCAGGATGACATCGCATTTGCGCACGTGGTACTCGATCCACTCGCGCGAGATGGAAATATCGCCTTCGTCGTAATAAAAATCAGGCCGCTTGAGAAGCCGAGCAATCTTGTCCGAGTGCAGGTCCATGCCGTGCACCACATAGCGGCCGCTATCCAGAAGCCGCTCACTGAGGGCATTGCCAATAAACCCGTTCACGCCCAGGATCAGCACCGCGGTTTTACGCTTGGCTTTGACCTGCCGCCGCGCACCCAGGCGCGTCCCCTTCGCCAATCCCAGGACAGCCGATACCTGGGCGCCCGCCATGACAATATCTTTCTCCGGCTGGGCCTGTTCCACCTGCACGACGCCCTGACTGCAAGCCACGGTCAGCGGATCGGTTGTCAGTACCGTGCCGGTATTTTCGTTCGCCTTCGTTTTTTTTCCACCTTGGCGGATCAGCCTGCTGGCGGATGCCGTGGCCGACCACACCAGCAACTTGCGGTCGCCGGCCCAGGTGAACGCGCCTGGATAGGGATGCGTCACGGCGCGGACCAGGTTGCAGATGTCCGCCGCGCTTTTGTTCCAATCAATTTCGCCATCTTCCGGGCGACGCCCGCCGAAATAGGTGGCTTTTGTCTGGTCCTGCGGCGTACGCGGCGCCTTCCCCGTACGGATGCGCGGAAGGATTTCATCCAGAAGGCGCGTGGCGGCCGAGGTCATTTTGCCAAAGAGCGTCAGGGCCGTATCGTCCTTGCCAATCGGCACCTTGGCCTGGGCTACGATATCGCCATCATCCGGGTGCGGCGTCATGTAATGCAAGGTCACGCCGGTTTCTTTTTCGCCGTGAATCAGCACCCAGTTTACCGGACTGCGTCCGCGGTATTTTGGCAGGAGCGACCCGTGCAGGTTGATACAACCCCGGGGCGGAATGTCCAGGATCACCGGCTTCACCATCTGGCGGTAATAAAACGAGAAGATGATGTCCGGCTTCAGCGCCCGGATTTTTTCCGCCCAGATCGGATGGTTGATATCTTCCGGCGCATAGACCGGGATACCGCGCGCGGCCGCGCGCTCCGCCACGGACTGAAACCAGACGAACTCGCTGGGATTGTCCTTGTGAGTGAAGACCGCCTGCACGTCAAACCCGTTCCGCAGAAGCGCCTCGAGGCCGACACACCCAATATCATGATAGGCTAAAACAATTGTTTTCATAATGGCTCCATTTTGAATTGACTTCACAAACCACGCTTGAGGATTACCTTAACCTTTCGACGCGCCCTTCGACTGGTTCGACTTTGCTCACCACAGGTCTGCTCAGGGCTTGCTCAAGGTTAACCCTGCCTTCGTCCCGAACTCAGGCCGAGGGGAGCGGAGGCCTGTCTTCAGGCCGCAGTCGAAGCCCGCCTGCCCTGAGCGAAGTCGAAGGGCAGGGTGATCCATTCATGTTTTTACATGAATGGGTTAGGTTAAGCAAGCCAGCGAGAAAAAGCAAAAGTTATTTTCAGGGGGATCACATCACCACGTCGGCGGGACGGCCGCACTGACGGCAGGCATGGTTGACGATGCCGACGATGCGTGTGGCATACCCCTGCCGGACGATCAGCTCCTGGGCGCACTGCGGGCAGAACGTATTCTGTCCCGCGCTCGTCATTACATTGCCCATGTAGACGTAGGCCAGATCCCGCTTGCACCGGGCGAAGGCGCGCTCCAGTACGGCCGCCGGCGTGGACGGGAGATCCATCTTGTATTCCGGGTGGTAGGCGCTCAGGTGGAGCGGCGTCAACGGGCCCAGGTTCGCGGCCATCCAGGCCGAGACCTGGCCAACCTGTTCCTCGCCGTCATTCAACCCGGGGATCAGCAAATTGGTGATTTCCACGTGGTTGCCAAAGGCCACCGCCTGGCGCGCGAACCGGAGCACGGGCGCCAATGCGCCGCGACATTGCTGTTTATAAAAGGACGCATCCATGCTCTTGATGTCAATGTTCAGCGCGTCAATCAGCGGCAACAGCTCCGCCGCAGGTTTTTCCTCGACAAACCCGTTGGTCACAAGCACATTGAACAGGCCCGCCGCGCGCGCCAGTTGCGCGCAATCCTGAATAAACTCATAATTGATCAGCGGCTCGTTGTAGGTATAGGCAATGCCCGGGGAATTCTGATCCCGGGCGGCCTGCACCACCTCGTCCGGCCGGAACAATTGCGCTTGCGTGTTGACGGCCTGGGAAATCTGCCAGTTCTGGCAGAACCGGCAGGCGAAGTTACAGCCCCATCCGCCAATGCTGAAAATGGCGCTCCCGGGATGAAAATGGAACAGCGGTTTTTTCTCGATCGGATCGTTATGCAGGGACGAGATCAGACCGTACCCCGTCGCCATCAGGCCGCCATCAACCACCCGCCGAATGCCGCATAAACCGGTTTTCTTTTCGGCAATCACGCAGTGATGCGGACAAAGCTCACACTGAACTTTTCCCGCTTCGGTTGTTCGCCAGAACAAAGCGCTCTTCATGGCCATCATCCTCCTCCCCGCATGGTCCGATTGCCGGCATCGTTCCCCCATGCACATGATGGCAAAAAAAATATGCAATGCAAGCACCCATCCCGTACCATCGAAAAAAACCAATGCGCCTTTTTTGCTTGCGGTAACTGGCCACCGGTTTATGCTGATCTTTATTTGATTTTTTTCTTATCATCCTCGCGACCAAAAGACAACCATCTATCATGGCAATTAATAAACCATTTTCGCTTCTAATCAAGCCGGCGGGACCAGACTGTAATCTACAGTGCCGCTATTGTTTTTACCGAAGCCGCCTGGCGTTATTCCCCGAAACGCCGGTTCACCGCATGGCAACTCCCGTTCTGGAGAAGCTGGTCTGCGGCTATATGGCGACCAGCCAGCCCGTTTATGCCTTTGCCTGGCAGGGCGGTGAACCTTTATTGATGGGGCTGGAATTTTTCCAGTCGGCCACCCGCCTGCAGCGCCGATACGGCCGGCCCGGCGCGGTGGTGCAAAACAGCTTGCAGACCAACGGCATGCTGATCACGGATGAATTGGCGGAACATTTTGCCCGGTATCGCTTCCTGCTGGGCGTCAGTCTGGATGGTCCGCCGTCCGTCCATGACCTGTATCGCGTCAACTCGGCCGGTGACGGATCGTTTTCCGCAGTATGGCGCGGGATCGAGCGTCTTCGGCGGCATAACGTGGATTTCAATATTCTGACATTGGTGACTCAGGCTAATGTCCGACGGGGTCCGGAGGTATATCGCTATCTGGGCGACCAGGGCTTTCTGTTCCAACAGTATATTCCCTGCCTGGAAACGGATGCGTACGGCAAGGTATTGCCTTTCAGTATTGACGGGGAAGCCTGGGGCGAGTTCCTATGCCAGGTGTATGACCTGTGGGTCAGGCATGATACACGGCACGTATCTGTGCGGCTGTTTGATTCCATCCTTAATCTCATGGTGGATCAGCGTTATCCGGATTGCCAGATGCGGCCGGCATGCGACACATATTTTGTAGTGGAACATAACGGGGATGTCTATCCGTGCGATTTTTTTGTTGAATCCCAATGGCGTTTGGGTAATATTGCCGACCTATCGTGGCGTGGTCTGCGGGCATTGCCGCTTTATCGCCAGTTCAGCCGGCTAAAAAGCAATCGAAATGAAGCTTGCGCCGCCTGTAAATGGCGCCGGTTTTGCCTCGGGGATTGTCCCAAACACCGTGTGAGCCCGGGGCGTGATTCCCGGCAAATCAGCCAGCTCTGCCAGGGATGGCAGATGTTTTATGCGCATGCCTATTCGGGGTTTCAGCAACTGGCCGATCAAATCCGCCGGGAACGGTTGCCCCTGGCCAGCGATCAGGCAGGCCGTGATATCCGCGCAAAAACATCAGCCTGATATGAGCAAGCCGCTACCACCTAAGCAGTTACCTTGGAGAACTAATGGTTAACCAACTGTTGGAAGACAAGGAGCACATGCACAAACGTCCGAACATCGTCCTGATGGTTTCTGACGACCATGGCAGAGAAGCATTGGGGTGCTACGGCAACCCTGTCGTCAAGACGCCCCACCTTGACTCACTTGCACATGATGGCGTGCGATTCGTCAACAGTTTCTGCACAACCGCGTCCTGCGCGGCAAGCCGCGCGACCATCCTTACGGGCTTCCACAATCATGCAACGGGGACCTACGGCCACACTCATGGTCGCCACCATTTCTCCTGTTTCGACGACATCAGGACCCTTCCGGCCATGTTGGTCGAAGGTGGCTACCGCACCGGTCGCGTGGGAAAGAAACACTATGCGCCTGATCACCTGTTTCCCTTCGACTGGGGACATGCCGACGGAGCTTTCGGTCGCGACGATGCCCGGATGTCCGAGGCCTGTCGAGATTTCATCCGCGGGCCGGAACCGTTTTTTCTATACTGGTGCTCCCATAATCCGCATCGCAACGGCACGCTTGACAGCCACCCTCTGCAGCCCAATAGCTTTGGGAATCCGTTGGAGGCATTCCCCAAGGACGAAGAACAACCGTACTCCGAGAGCGATGTTATTGTCCCTCCTTTCCTCAGCGACACCCCGGAAGTCCGGGCCGAACTTGCCCAGTACTATCAGTCGATCTCTCGCTTGGATCGTGGAGTGGGGCGCTTGATCGCTGTGCTCAAAGAAGAAGGAAAACTCGCGAACACAGTAATCATCTACATTTCGGACAACGGGGCGGCTTTCCCGCAGGCCAAGACAACACTGTATGAGCCTGGCATGTGTCTCCCTTGCATCGTTCGAAGTCCCCTGCACCGGAACCGCGGAAGAACCTGCGATGGGTTGATCACATGGGCTGACATCACTCCGACCATCCTGGATTTCGCCGGTCTATACCATCGACCGGAGGAATACCACGGGCATTCATTTATGCAAATCATTGATCAGGAAACCCCCGAACACTGGCGTGAGGAGATCTATGCCGCGCATACTTTCCACGAGATCACCAATTATTACCCAATGCGGGTGGTTCGTACGAAAAAACACAAGTTTATCTGGAACGTCGCCTGGAAATTGGATTACTCGTTCGCAAGCGACCTGTGGTCGTCGGCTTCCTGGCAAGCAGCACTGCGGGAGAAACCGAACAACTTTGGGGTAAGAGCGGTGGTTGCGTATATCCACCGCCCGCGATTTGAATTGTATGACTTGGAGGCGGATCCCAACGAAGTCGCAAACCTGGCCGAGAAATCACCGTACGCTGGGATGGTGAAGGCATTTGTGGAGAAGCTGAAAGAGTTTCAGAGAAAGACGAATGACCCCTGGCTCCACAAGTGGACCTATGAGTAGCCGAGCGATATCTTCCCATAAGCCACAGGCAAGCGAAGGCTTACAACCGTGTCTGATCCGCGATCATTGGTTTTACATGGCCAGCACCCGGCGCAGTGGGCAAATCCGTATTATTTTGATGTCAAAAAAGCATTGACGACCCTGCCCGAAAACGTCATCATCAGTTATTAAAGCCGTTTTTACGTTTAATCCTGGCCATGGCCAAAAGGAGAAAAGCAATGAAAGTCATTTCGCACGCGATAGTGTCCGGGGTAATGATCGGCGGTTTATTGATACTGACCGGGTGCGCAATGTTCCGGCAAAAAGTGGAGGACAAGGATGTCTCCAACCTACCGGCCTATGACGCCACCTACGGGGCCCAGGATCTGCGCAACCTGAGCGACAAGGTGGCCACGAGCATCGCCACGAGTGATTTCATCAAGAACCAGCCCGGCAATCTGATCATGATCATCTACGGCGTCCAGCCCCGCACAACCACCTTTGTGGATACCCAGGCCATGACCGATCGCCTGCGGAATATCCTGATGCAGAAGAGCAACAACAAGATTCAGTTTGTCAATGAAAGCCGCCGCCAGGAGTTAATGAAAGAACAGGGCTTCCA
>VSJD01000238.1 GCA_008636095.1 Kiritimatiellota bacterium
GGCCCAGAACGCCACCGATGACACCCGCACGGCCGTCGGCAAACAGTTGGGGGCAAAATTCATGCTGACCGGTGCGCTCATCGAAATGCAAAAGCAAACGGGGAAACAGGTCCGGGTGTCCAAGACGGAACTGGTGTATTACCAGTTGACCGTCGAAATCACCGATCTCGAAACCGGGATCATCGCCTGGTCCACGCAGGAAGAATTTGCACGCGCGGCCAGAGAGCCACTAATTGGATGGTAACATGCATCAGGCGTTTCCGGGAATGCCCCCGTTCCTCCGGTGCAGCGCAGTGCTGGCGGTGTGCCTGGCCGGATTCCTGGCCGGTTGTGCATCCCCACCACTCCAATCTGCCCGGGCTAATTTTTATGCCAGCCGGTTCGAGCAGGCCAACACTAATCTGGCCGCCATCCCCAAGGACAACAAGGACGAGATTCTGTACCTGATGGAGCGGGGCATGATTCGTCAAAACCTCGGCCAGTACGAGTCCAGCGCGCTGGATTGGCGACGGGCGGGGGATCTGGACGCCAAGCTGGATACCTACAGTGTGTTTCAGGGCGCTTCCAGCCTGATCGTAAATGACCGCACGCTTTCCTTCCGCGGCATGCCGTTCGAGCGCACGTTGATGTATGCGTTCCTGGCCAAGGATTACCTCGCGGACTCAAACTGGGATTACGCCGCCATCTGCGCCCGCAACATTATCAAGAAGCTGGAGGCCCTGGACGGGTTCCCGGATATCGCCTACGGTCGTTACATGGCCGGGTTCTGCCTGGAATTAATCAATGACGAGGGCAATGCCACCATCCAGTATCGCGCCGCCGAGCGGCTGTTGACAAGCAACGTCCTGATTGACCCGCTTTCGGGCGATATCATGCCAACGACCAACGTTGTCAAAGCCACAATTTCCATTGCCAAGGCCGCGTTGCAAACCGAACCGGCTGAACTGGTTTGTTTCATCACCATGGGCCGTATGCCGGCGGGTTCGACAGGCTCACCGCAGGTGGGTAAGACCTATGGGGAATTTTATTCCCAGTTTCCGCCCTATGCGGAAATCTACGGCAACGACGAATATCTGGGACGCAGTTATCCGTTTGCCAATACAGCCGCCCTGATGGATGCCAGTCAGCGCCGGCTGGCCGCCATTCAACTGGCCAAGGATGCTACGCGCATCGCAACGAAAATCGCGATCTCCGAGGCCGTGAAGCAACAAAATGGCACCTTGGGCGCGCTGGTTTGGCTGGCGCTATTTGCGATGGAGGCGCCGGACACCCGCTGTTGGGAAACTCTGCCCCTGTGGTTGGAAGTGGCCCGCGTCCCCTGCCCCGCCGACCTGAAGAGTTACACCGTGGTCTTCAAGAGCGCCGCCGGTGCCACGCTGGGCAGTAAAGTCATCACCGCCCCCATCGCCCGCCGCGGCCATACCTTCATCTCATTCTGCCGGGATGTGGGGCGCTGAGATCAGCTACGTATGGGAATATGGACGTATCGGTGTATGGGCGTTAGGATTCTTAAATCAAACTCTTTACTCCCAAACACCCAAACTCCCATACGCCCATACTGCCAAATTACTTCCCCGAATCAATCGTATTGATAATCCAGGCGGGTTCGACGCCGCCGGTACCGGCAATGACGTTGACGCGCGCTTTATCCAGCACGTCTTTCATTTCCTCGGCGCTCAGCTTGGTGCGGAAGAGCGGGACTTCGATGGCCGTATCGGTCTTGAGCAGGATCTGCTTGCTGATGTCCTGGTAGCCGGCTTTGCCGATCGTAATTACGTGGTCACCGGCATACACCTGAAAATTCGCCAGGGGCGTCGTACCGATCAACATGCCGTCAATCTCCACCATGGCCGGGTCCGCCGCGCCAGCCTTTACCGAGAGCTTAATCTTCGGCCGGCTATTCTGCTGGGCTAGTCGCGCCTGCAATTTTTCGTTCATGACCGGTACCGTCTTGGTCAGGGCCGATTGCAGTAACTGCACGAGCTCATCCTCACCCACCACCGTCTGATGCACATCCGATTGCCGGAAACTGCGACTGGCGGCGCCTTCCACCATGGCGATCACTGTGCCGTCGCTGGTATCCAGCGCCTGCAGGGCCACGCGCAGGGTCAGGGTTTGAAATTCGGTCTTTAATCCACCCTGGTTGACCACTTCCTTGCCGGGTGAATAGCTCATCAGGTTTCCGCGCAGGACCGCGTCCGCATTCACCGCCTGGGCCGCCCGCAGGAAGGACGGCTTGACCGAGGTCTTTTTATCGTTATCGGTCAAGGAGAGCGACTGGATCTGGGCAATAAAATCCCGGCGATCAATGAGCACGTAAGCCGGGTCATTCGCCAGCACGGCGCCCAACACAAAAACACCCTTATCAGCCAGGGCTTTGGGCGTAACACCGCCCACCACGGCCGCATCCGCGGACACGCTGGCCTGGTTGTCAAAATCCAGCAAGGCCACCCGCATCGGCTCTGCGCCCACGGCCGCCGCCACCGCCACCATCACCATGCAACCAAACAGTATTCCGGTTTTCATTCTCGGGACTCCTCATTTGTTTAACCGCAAGGTCAATATCAATGTGTTTGCAAGTAATACACCAGCCATAAAATGAGCGCCAGTACCAGGATCACCATCACAATGGCCTTGTTTCTAACAATCCGGCTTTCCTGGCGCAAGGGCCGCAAATTCTGGAAGTGGCCTGCCATGAAATAATTGGCAAATTTTTTGCGGACCGTTTGCGGATTGGTGTCCGGCTGATCAAAGAGCGCGGGATAGTCACTGTCGCCCGCGAATGGACGCCCCGTCGCCTCAACCTTGCCTGCCTCCGACTGCCGCGCCGCATGGGCAAACAAATCATTTTCCGTCCGGCCCAGCGGCGGCTTCGCGCCAAACACCGGCCCCGACGTCGCGGAAATACGCGGTGTGGACACGGGCGGTTGTGCCGCTCCCGGCCGCGAAGCGGTCTTCATTTCGCCCCGGACGCGCTCCATTTCTTTCCGGAGTTCCTTGATTCGCCGGTCAATAACGTTATTCTTCTTCTTTCCGAACAGCATGGCAAACCTTCGCAATAGGATCAATGGGACGATACCCTAAAACAACCTCGCAACCAGTACCCCGATCAGGACGATGAGCACAATAACCAGGGGCAGGCTGAAGGCCAGACCCACTTTTACCCAATCCCCAAACCCGCGCGGGTAACGGGCCAGTCCGGCGGACTCATCCTGCATGGCTGGATTGGCAATCACACCGATATTGTGACTCTCCCGCATAGCCTCGATCCGGGCATAGGCTTTGTTGTATTCCTTGCGCGTATTGTCAACTATCACAAGCGCCTTGCTCAGATCCATGCGCAGACCCTCGGTATCGGTCGCCCACTGCTCCTCGTTAAATCCACGCATGTCATTCAACATTTCCTTGAAGCGCCGCTCCGTTTCGGCCAGCAGTTCCAGCCGTTGATTCAGACCGATTTCCTCGCGCTCCAGCGCGATGAGGCTTTTTTCAAGGTGATCGATCATCTCGCGTTTGCCGGCCTCGTACTTTTCCTGGTTGTTGCGCAAACTCTCCAGGGAGTTCTTTTCCCGCTCCAGGGATTCCTGCTTCGTGCGCAATCGTTCCAACTCATCCAGCTTGGTGGCCACCTGGCTGTTGATTTCCTCATTGCGCCTGGTAAGCGGCGTCAGGTTCAAATCCCCGGTGGGCACCGGTTCCGACCGCGGCATGTCGCTGGCGGCTGAACCCTTATGCGCCGGCCCCATGTTAACTTCTTTAACTGCGTCACGCCGCTGGATCAGATCGTCATCAATAAAATCCGTATTACTCATAGCACCCTCCTGTTTTTTTGAAATGCAGAATGAAGAATGCAGAATTATTCCAACATTTGCCAATATCTTCATCCGCCAGTCTTGGTTATTGCCTAAATTGCTTGCTTATATCACGACCTCGCCGGCACATATTGATCCATTGCAATGCGCTTTAGTCATACATTCTGTATTCTTCATTCTGCATTCATTTCGGAATCAACAGCACCTGGCCGGTCTTCAGTTTTTGCGACCCACCCAACGTGTCCCGATTGGCGTCGTAAATCAATTTCCACTTGCGCGGATTGTGATACACCCGGGCAGCCACGGCCGAAAGTGTGTCGCCGCGCTGAACCCGGTATTGCGTGCCGGCAACAGCCGGTTTGCCGGCCACGTTACTCGCCGACTCCGGTTTGGCGGCCGTCGCAGGGCCCGTGGCCGATCCGGCAATCGGCGGACCATCCGCCGACAGGGACTGCATCGCCGGCTCGCCACTGCGCTCGCCTGGGCGAAGCGCTCCGGTGGAGCCTGGTAGCGCTACAGACTTCGGCAAACTCCCCTCGGCCTGAGCTCGGGACGAAGGCAGTCGAGCCGCGGGGCGGGGTGGCGCCGGCGGCAGTGCGGCAATGCGTCTGGCCAGATTTTCGCGGACTTGCCGTAAATCCCGTTTAAGCCGATCGTTATCTTCCTGGAGCGCCTGCACTTTCTTGTCCAGTCCGGGGACCTGCTCGCTCACGGATGCGGCGAAGGCTATCTTGGCCTTACGAATTAAGCCCTCGATCATCTCTCTTTTTTCGGTCTGCGGCCGCAACTCCAGGTAACGCTCGTAGTGATAAATGGCGCACACGTAATTGCGGTTATAATCGTCATACAGTTGAGCGACTTCCAAATGGGCCTGGGCCAGTTTTGGTTTTTCATCAATCGCCCGGTTAAGGAGCGCCAAGGCGGATTGCTTGTCGCCTTCGCGTAGTTTGGCGCGCGCCTTGCGAATGGCCGGATAATTGAATTCCAGCGCGTCCTGCTCCTGCACCTTCGAGGTACAACCCGCCAGCAGACCAACCACCAGCACCACCGCCATGATCCATGCATTAACCTTTGAAACCATCAGCGCCAAAACTCCTTTTTGCTCAGCCTGTTTTCCAACACCCGCAATCCAGCGTCCATTGTTATTTGCTTAATAATACCGTATAGCGGAAACCGACAGCCAACGCAATGTTTTTTTACGGCTGGCGGCCAAAATCGGCGAGTTGCGCGGGCCACGCGTACGACCAGGGATTATTGCAGATCGAATGCAATGCGCAACGCGGGACAAGTTTACGTCTTGCCCCGCTTCCGGCGGGGTCCACACTCTACGTTCCAGGCATCGGAATCACATACGGGCCTTCCGGAATGACCGCCACACAGCGGTCCCCGCACGCGGCCACCTGACAACGGATGGCCTCCGCCAGGGAGGTTACCGGTTCGACGCCCGTCAGTGCCAAATCCGCCGGCGAAAGACCGGGGGCATAGAGATGAATGGGACCAACTTTCATCGCCTTGATCTGCATCTCTGTTTCCCATTCGTCAATCGCCGCGGCCGGCTTGGTCAGAAGCGCAGTTAAAAACTGGCTGGGGGTACCAGCCACCAGCCGCTTCTGAGACGCCACAAATTCGGGTGAACCCATCCCTTCCGAACACTCCGAGGCGATAAACAAGTGTCCGCCCGGCGCCAGAATATTCAGGGCACCGACCATACCTTTGATGGTCTGGTAATAGGTCTTGTCCAGCGGATAGCCGGCGGAACTCGTAACCACCGTCTGGAATTGCCGGGTAACCGGGATTTCAGCGTACCCCCGCATATAGGTCACGGCCGCCGCATGGCTTTGGATCATCTCGCCGAAGTTGACAAACGACAGCCGCCGCTGTTCATCAATCACGACATTTACCGCCCACACGCGGCCGATCATGGCCGCGATTTCCAGTTGCGCCTCGTGCACCGGATTGCCGGTGAGCACACAATTGGCGGCACACGGGTGCTCCAGCAGGCGGGCGTTGTGCAGGCGGGTAATGGTATCACGGTGGGCAATGCCTGGCGCAATAACTTTACGACCACCCGAATAGCCGGCCATGAAATGCGGCTCGACCAGGCCGGTCACGATCCGTAGATCAGCTTCCAGAAACCGCCGGTCAATCTTGACGGGAACGCCCTGCGTCGTGGTTCCCAGCGCAACATGATCCTCATCGCACCGGGCATCATGATTGACCACCCGCACGGTTTTCAGCACGGAATCATCCCCGACCAGTTCGCGCAATTCCTTGCCTTCGTTGGGCCGGTGCAGGCCGGTGGCCACCAGGATTGTAATTCGATCCGGCGGAATACCGGATTGGATCAGCATTGCCGTCAGCGGCGGCAGGAGCAGACCATTGGGTACGGGCCGGGTAATGTCGCAGATCACGATACACGCTGAGCGATAACCGCGTGCTTCCGCGCCGAGCGGCCGCGCGGCCACGGGCGATTCCAGCGCCCGGCGTACAGCGAGCGGCGGATCCGGCAGGACCGGCATCGGTTTTTTCCGGATGACCGTGACCACCCAGTGATCCGGCAAATTCAAAGGCAATCCGGTTTTGCCGTAATTGAGCGTGATTTGCATATGCGGAAAATTCCTAATGCGGCTTGTGCCGCAACCGAATTTCTATCGTTGCCTGGCATTGTGAATAGCAGCGCGAATTTCGTTTAAAAAAGGCATCGGCGATTTCGGCTCATCTGCACCGTTGCCGTGCTCGCGCATACACAAGTATAGCGCTTCGCGCGCCGCCGGCGCATCTTAACCAAACTTGCCTCGCTTTTTCAAACCCCTCGACAAGCTCGGGGAGCGAAATTCACCTTGCGTTTACATGCCGCCCAATCTCCGCCGTTATAGGGGGAGGACAAGGCATCGTTTAACTCGCTCATCTTCTCCGCAAAAAAAACATGTTAAGGATATAGACACCTATACATGAACATAGAGGATATTAAACGCTCAACGCTTTAGGCTCGATGTTCCCACCTACACCAAGGCTTCCCCCGCTGCACGACCTTCCTGCGCCCGCCATAGCGGGCTTCGCGAAGGCGGGAGCCGCTTCCACCGTCGCCAAGGCTATGGTGGACACGTCGGCGGGACAAGTCGGTGGGCAGGCCACGCGCTTCAGATCCTGTTCTGCCGCCGACAGGCTTCGATCACGGCGATCTGCTTGCGAACTTGCGGGACGGTGATGAGCAGGTTGGCGCCGTTGACCAGCACATCATAGATATTGTCGTAGAAGCGCTGGGTACCGCTTTGGTATGAACGCAGTGTGTAGCCCGTGAAAAACGTTTTTTTGGCCCTGGCAAGATTCCACTGCTTTTCAACCCAGGGCAGATTCTCGTGTGGATACGCGCGATTGACCGACCATTTTTTCCAGAATTTCTGCCGGGGCACTTTGGCGGCGTCAAAATATTTCCAGAGGACTTCATCGGCATTGGCTACCAGTGTGCCGCGGGTGCCGCCAATCGTGTACACATGGCGGGGGGCATAGGCCAGGCAGGATGTCAGCAGGATGTCCACAGTGGGCACACCTTTCCCATGCAGGGTCAAATTGCAAAAATCATCGGCATCGCCGCCAAGTTCATGGTGACAAGTCATCCGGCAAAAGACCCGCGGGGTTTTATCCCAACCGATAAGCGTGAGCGCCTGGTCAAGGGCATGCGGCCCCGTATTGAACAGAATACCGCCCAGGTTGCGCTTAAGGGTCTGCCAATCCCAGCGCCGCCCGAAACCACCCCAGATGCTGCGGATATGCACGATTTCACCCAACACACCGGATTGGATGACCTCCTGGATTTTATCGAAAAACGGCTGAAGCCGGTTGTTCTGGAAAGGCGCCAGCATGCGATCAGCCCGCCGCGCGGCGGCGGCCATGCGGTCAACATCCTTGACGGTGCCGGCAAACGGTTTTTCACTAACGACATGCAAGCCGGCTTTCAACGCCTCGATCGTGGCCGGAGCGTGCAGAGGCGTGGGCAGGGCATTTACAAAAAGGTCCAAACCGCCTTTCCGGATCATTGTGGAATAGTCGGCATAGGTGCGGGCGCCGAATTCGCGTTCCGCGTCCCGCCGCCGTTCCGGCAGTTGGTCAGCCACGGCCACGATTCGGTATTGCCGACCAGCCTGCTTTAACCATAACGCGTGAATGTTATAACCGCTTCGACCTTGTCCCGCGATACCTACGCGCAAAATGGGTTTTCCCGATTTGTTCATATTGTTCAACTCCCTTTCATTGAAGTCACGGCATCACTTCATAACACATTAGACAACTAGTTCAAGTGGATTATAGAGCAGACTGTTCCGCTTGACTCCCCTGCCCGCATCGCATACATTCAATCTACAAGAATATTTCAATCCTGAATTATCTGGCGATGCCGGGTAGAGACCGGCAAAATCTCCCGTGAAAGGAAAAGAGGAACCAACACGATGCTGTTTCTATCCAATCAGGAAAAAACGCTGTGGGCGGAACTCAGCCGGGATATTATGACGCGGCACCTGGCGCCCGCCGATTTCCGCGGTGGCGACGGCCACTGCGGTGACGTCCGCGCCAATCTTCTGCCGATATTCCGGTTCTATATCGGCGCCCTGCTCGCCGCCACCGGACAGGACAAACTGGGCAAAGCGTGGATCACCAGCGGCACGTTGATCGAGGAAGATGGGTTGTTTTTCAACGCCTATCTCACCGGCTTCCTCCAGCGACATCATGACCGCCTGGAAATACCGGAACAGGTCTTTGCCGATCCCCGTCCCTACGTGCACTTTACCACCGTGCCGATAATGCAAAAATCACGCGCGTGCTTCCTGACGCAATGCGGGCATACGCTTCCTAAAATCAAGCGCCCGTTCCGACTCATGGATATCGGTTGTGGTGACGGTGGACTGACCGCCGCCCTGTTAAAGCACCTCCAGGCCACCGGTAAAATCGAGGAAATCGGCGAAATCCTGCTGGTGGATCCATCGCCCGCCATGCTTGCGCTGGCCAAAGAAACTGTGGGCAAGACAATCCCATCTGCGTGTATCAAGACCCTGAATCACCGGATTGAACAGGTTGCGGGCAAACTGAACGCCCACTACGATATGGCCCTGTGTTCGCTTTCGTATCATCATATGCCCTACGAACAAAAGGTCATTCATCTAAAAGAACTTAAACCGTGGATTGACCACCTGGTGCTTTTCGAACTGGACGCCAACAACGATTTTCCGGAACTGCAAACCCCCGAGCTGGCGGCATCGGTTTATCAATCCTACGGGCGACTGATTGATTTCGTCTTTTCGCATGACGCCCCCATCGAGGTTGCCCAAGCCTGCGTGGACAGGTTCCTGATGACGGAAGCCGTGTCGCTCCTCACCCAGCGGCGGGGCGCGCGCAACGATTATCACATGCTCCGCACGCAATGGTACGCCCTGTTCGAGCAAACACTCGCGCCCGAATTTCTATGCCTGTGCGATTCCCCTTGCTACGCCGATGAATATTTTTCGTTATTCACCATTCATTACGGGCGGGGGTGATCGCATACGGGATTACTCGGCAGGAAATACAAGGCCGCAGGTGAAGCCATCAGCGGGAACGGTATATTGTCACCGCCACACCGATGCCCGGCAGGGCGCCGGGTTTAGCCACCGTGACATCCACGGCCGCAATGCGCTCCGCGCGCAAGCAAAGATCGGCAATGTGCTCTGCCAGGGCTTCGAGGAGTTTAAAACGGCTCTTGGCCACCGCCTTCCGGACGCGCGCGACCAGCGCCGCGTAATCTATCGTGTCCGTTAACTGATCACTCCGTCCGGCCTCCTGCAGGTCCGTGTGCAGGACAAGATCCACGATCACCGCTTGCGGGGCTTTCCGCTCGCGCGGATATACGCCGATCACGGCGCTCATTTTCAATTGCCGAATGTGAATCTGGTCCATGGGATTTGAAGAATGGTCAATGGTTAATGGAAGATGGTTAATGGAATATGGAAGAATATAGACGGATCCGCCTTCGACGGAAATGGTTGATGGTTAATGGTCGATGGCTGATGGAAATAAGAATTCGTTCTTTGTTTTCAATTCGATGTTGGACGTTCGATGTTCGATGTTGGGCGTTTGCTTCATCCGCCATCTGTTGTCCGCCCTTATCCCAGCAAATGCCGGCCGCTGTCCACAAAGATAATCTGGCCGGTGATAGCGTC
>VSJD01000237.1 GCA_008636095.1 Kiritimatiellota bacterium
CGACTCCAGCAGGAAAAGCACGGCCTTGACCACCTCCTGTACGCTGGGCCGAAGCTTTAAGGGCAATGGCCCGGCCGGTTCGCGGGTCGCACCGATTGTATCCGCGGTCAACACGGGCCCCGGCGCCACGCCGTTCACCGTGATTCCCGGGGCCAGCTCCAGCGCGGCCAGTTGTGTCAGGTCGGCCAGGGACTTTTTGGCCAGGCTGTAAGGCACGGCATCCGATTGATGCGAGGCAATGCGGCAATCCAGCAAATTGATGATGCGCCCGCGCTTGACGCGCCGGGCAAACGCCTGCATGAGCAGGAGCGGGGCCAGCAGGTTGACTTCCCATTCCGCGCGGATCGCCTCCGCAGTGACCCGCAACAACCGCTGTTTATCAAATACGGCGGCATTGTTGATGAGAATATCCAGCTTGCCGGCAACGGCCACGGCTTGGCGCACAACATGATCGGCGGAACGCGGCATTCGGTAATTACCGGTCCGGTAATCACCGGTCCGGAAATCACCGGCCACCGCCCAAGCCTGTGCACCGTTCCGGCGCAGACGTGCGGCCAGCGCCTCCGCCGCATGCGCCGAGCGGTTATAATGAATCACGACCCGACATCCTTCCGCCGCCAACGCTTTGCAAAGCGCCGCTCCGATCCGCCGGGCACCACCGGTCACCAGCGCTGTTTTGCCTTTAAGTTGCATTCCAAAACATCTTTCCTTAATTTTGCACATACCGGGCCAGTGTCCGGTCATATAAGGCCACCACCCACCGGAAGGGGGAATAGATCAGGCGCAGGCGCACCATGGCCACAAACATGTCTGCCGAGGCTTTGCCCACGCACAAACGCGACCCGGACACGTCCCGCCACGTAGTCGGAATTTCTGTAATGGCAAATCCGGCGCGCCGCAGTTGAAACAAGAGATCCACATCAAAGGCCCATTGGGTAATGCCGATATGCGGCAGAATGGCTTGAACCGCGTCCTGCGTCAGCAACTTGGCACCGCACTGGGTATCCGAAATCCGCAGACCGAACATCAACCGCACCAGGGCATTAAACAGTCGCGAGGCCAGACGGCGCTTGAAGGGTTGTTGGACACTGATCCGCGCTCCCGGCATCCAGCGCGAAGCAATGATGGCGCCCGCCGCGCCGATGTGTTCCACAAGGTCCTGAAAAGCCTCCGGCGGCGTGGCGCCATCGGCATCTACAAAACCCACCAGTCGCCCCTGCGCCTGGGCAAAGCCCAGCATGATCGCCCCACCCTTACCAATCGGGCGCGGATCCACAATGACCCTGACAGGTTTATGCGCACGGGCATACTCACGGACAACATCTTCCGTGCGGTCGTATGAGCCGTTGACCACGACCAGAACCTCATAGCTTGCGGCATACCGGGCATTGAAGAACGGCAGGTATTGATCCAGCATCCGCCCCAGGCGGGCTTCTTCGTTATAGGCCGGAATGATGATGGAGAGATCCATGGGGAGAATGGCAAATGGTCAATGGTTAATGGCAAATGATTGATAAAGAACAACTGCGATGTGTTCATTATGCCAAAAGCGATCAATTAATGACAGAGAATAACACATTGAACACCCATCCAATCCAGATCAATCGGTTTTATTTTCCATCTACCATTTACCATTATCCATCAACCATTCCACAGATCGGTGATCAGCCGGCATGGTTGCGCAGGACTTTTTGAATCATAATGCCACGCCGCTTGAATGTCGGAATGTCCAGGTTCTTACCTTCCACCACCGTGGCTTCCACATCTTTGAACCGGCCCTGGCTGACTTTATCAAACAGCCCCACCTGTACAATTTTGCCCCGGGAAACGGGCTCCACAGTTGGCTCATCGATCTGCGCCGCGCTGATTATGCCACCGCCCGGCTCATCGTCGCGTTGGGGAGCGCTGAACACCAAGCCATCCGCCCCTTCCTTTTCCACAACCAGGAAGACAACAAACAGGCGGTCCTGCCATTCGCTCTCACAACAGACACCTGTCATTATCAACGCTTCCGCGCGGCCGATCTTGGCAATACCGGCCATCAACTGATCCACTTCTTTTAACGAAAGATCACTGCCCCCCATCACGCTCACCAGGAAGGCTTCGGCCTCGGCCAGCACTGCCCCCTGGTTCAACAGGGCGTGGCGGCGCACAGTCTCCAGCACCTGTTTGACTTTGTCAGGGCCGGTTCCTTCGGCGCAGGCAAACACACAGCGCCCATTCCCCTTATGCAACAGCGCGCTCACATCCTCAAAATCCAGATTGATGACACCGCGGCGGCTGATCACGCGCCAGACCGCCTGCAGGCCGCGCGCCAGCATATCGTCCGTTTGCTGGAACGCCGCAACAATGTTAGTCTTGTCCTCCACGAGCTCCAACAGCCGCTGATTGGGCAGGCAAATAACGGCATCGGCGCCAGCTTGCAGAGCTATCAACCCCCGCCGAGCGTGTTCCATCCGGCGTTTACCCTCAAACTCAAACGGCAGGGAGACAAAACAGAGCGTCAACGCACCAGACTTGCGCGCCTCTTCGACAAGCAAGGGGGCCGCGCCGGTACCCGTACCGCCCCCGAGACAGACCACGAGAAAAACCACGTCCACATCCCGGAACAACCCGCGAATCGCCTCGACATCCGATTCCGCCGCACGCTGGCCCATGCGCGGCTCGCCGCCCGTACCCAGTCCCTTGATGACGCGCACGCCGATATGCAGGCCGGCAAGGTCCCCTGCTTCCGCCAAACTGCGGCCGTCCGTGTTGACCACCACCACGCGTGGCCCTTCTTTCCACTGTCGGGCCATGGCGGCCACAGTTTTGCATCCGCCATTACCCAGTCCCACCACCAGCGTTCGCGGCAAGATTAATCGCATCGTGCTTTTCTCCCTGGTCACATCCCCGCTCCGCGGCTCGACTGCCTTCGTCCCGAACTCAGGCCGAGGGGAGCTCGCCAAAGTCCGTAGCGCTACGCCGTGGCGAATCGGCGCCGCCATAGGCTGGCAAATTTTACCGGCGGTTTTCATGACCGCCCCCACAACTTACCTAAGAAACCGCCCCAACCGATTGGTTCCGTTTGACGATAACCGCCACTGCGCACGGCATAACGCAACATACCCAGCGGCACGGCATACTCGGCACCCTCATTAGCCGTGGCCATTCCGCTGTAATTCACGGGCATGCCGATCATACAGGGCAAATCAAATACCTGCTCCGCCAATGGAACAACGCCCTTCAGGTGAACTCCACCGCCTGTCAGGACCAGGCCGGCGCTCAATTGTTGCGTGAGCCCCTGCTTCTTAAAAAGATCCGCCATCAGTTCCAGCGTCTCATCCATCCGCGCCTGAATAACGGCGCTCAAGTCAGAAGCGGCCACCGAACAGGCGGGAAAACCGACCTCCGCCGGAATCGCAATCCGCTGGAAATGCATGCTTGAATCCGGGATCACCGACCCCGCTTCCTGTTTAAGCATTTCCGCGCGTTTCAATGAAACGGAAAAACCGATGGAAATATCGTTGGTAATATGATCACCACCCACCGCCAGCACCCCCGCCAGGGCAATCGTGCCGCCGGTATACACCAGGTAACTCGTTGTTCCAGCGCCCAGGTCCAGGAGCGCCACCCCGCATTCCTTCTGTTCCGGCGTCAGCGTCGCCATGGCCGCGCACAAACCGCTGAAGGCCACATCCATTACATCCAGGCCGACGTTGCGCACGGCTTGGACGACGTTGGTCAGCACATTCCGTGCGCCGTGCACAACCAGCATATCCAGCGACAACTTGGCACCGCGCATGCCTTCCGGGTTGCTCACAACCAGCTGGTCGTCCACCATGTATTTCCGTGGAATAGAGTGCACCAGTTCGCGGTCATGCGGCAGATTAACGGCCCGGGCAATATCCATGACCTGCGTCATATCGTCTTGCGTCACCCCCGCTTTAACGTCCATTACAGGGGTACTGCCCTGGCTGGTCATACTACGAATATGCTCGCCCGAAATCACCAGAAAAACTTTGCCGATTTCAACCTGGCTGCTCTGCTCGGCGCCCTGGATGGCCGTCTGAACACAGGCACTGGCCTTTTCCAGGTCCATGATGACGCCCTTGCGCACGCCACAGGACGAGCAGTGCCCGATGCCGGTGACCATGATATGCCCGTCTTCACGCGCTTCCCCAACCAACGCGCAGACTTTCGAAGTCCCAATTTCAACCGCCACAATCGGCTCGGACGCCATATCCACGATCCTTTCCAAACAGAGGTCAGAGATCAGCGATGAATTCACACGACCCATCACTATCCTGCAACAGACAACGGATTCAACACCGCCATTTGACCTCTGACATCTGACTTCTGACCTCTATCTTCTGCATTTCTTCAGTATTCCTGGGCTGGAAAATTATTTTCCAACGTCATATCAATCCAGGCAATGCGCTTGCTTCGATGGGCGGCCGATTTAAGGCTTTCGGCCAGCCGGACCAGTTTTTGCTCCAGGTGTTGGCGCGCCAGCGACGACGGCTCGCCCATGTGGGTCCACGCCAACAGGACCCGCTCGCCATTCGCCAGCCGGAGGTCCAACGATTGCGCGTTACGCACATCAATGGACGCGATCCGGACTCTCTGGCCGATTGGTGTCGTTTGACAGACATCGAGGACCTCCAGGGCATTCCGGACGCCCGCCGCGCTCAATTGCACGCCCGGCCGGATTCCCGGCAAGTCATAGCCGGAAAGGATCGGCATGGTTTTCGAGCCGGTTGCCTTCCCGAGCACGTAGCCTTCACGATCAAGTGTCAGATAAGAATGGTTTACCTCCAATTGCGCCATGGACACACGCTCCCGGACGCGGATAGTCAACTCGCCCGGCAGGCGCCGCTTGATTTCCACGGCCTTGAGTCGCGGTACTTGCATCAGCAACTGATCCCGAATCTCCTCGATATTCGCGGCAAACAGGTGTTTCATCTCCGACAAACGGGCATATTCCATGATGTGCTTGGGCGTGATAATATCGCCGTTACATTCAATCCTGATGTCCCGGACACGGAAAAGATCGTTTTGCCGAAAGAGCAACCGTCCCAGGGACTGGGTTCCCGCCCAGATCAGAATGCCGCACGCGGTCAGGCTGGACAGCATAACCGCCACCATTATCAGGCGATGTCCCCACTCCTTGCCACCGGTGCGATCACGGGCGCTGAAGCGCAATACGGATTCCGGCCGGTCGTCCCGCTCCGCACGAGCCCACCGCCGACGTCTCTGTTCGCTTGCGCGTCTCCACCACATCATAAAATCATTTCCTTCCAGCCGGAACGTGCGCCGCACACCCGTGCACGGCATGATGTAATCCAACGTCCCAACGCAAAAAAAAATTACGGCCCGATCCCCATGCGGCTGAAAATCAATATGGAACTTCCCGTCATGTCCGTCAAGAGCAAAGCACAGATCACGAGTCTTTCGTTGCCGAATTTGGAGCCGTCCGGCAAACCAATCCAAACTGAGCGCAACCTGAATTCGACGGTCATAGCCCACACCGCGACTACGAGCCGGTTTAAATCAGGTCACCCAGCCGGCTTCCCGCGCGCACATTTTTAATGAACGGGAGCAGGCTCATGGCCATGAGCAGCCCCAAACCAGCCCCCAGAAACAGCCCCTGATAGATACCGAAGGTCACCGGCCCCACGTCAACCGACAATGTCCGCCACGAGGAGTCCAGAATCAAACCCGCCAAAAACGGCGAGAGGGCGCATCCCATCATGCTGACCACCACCATGATGCTCATAAACATGGTTTTTGTGCTGGCCGGAGCCATATAAAATATCTGGGCGGTGTTAGCCAGGCCGGCCACGGCCAGAGCGGCGCCCGCCACAATTTGAAGAAACGTCATACATGGCTTGGCATAGGCCATGGGCAACGATCCCACCAGGGCGATCAGCAGGGCGAGGCCGCTCAAAATTACATGAACGCCAAAAAAAACCCGCCGGGTTCCAATCCGATCCATGATCCTACCGGCCAGCACCAGCGCCAGAACACTACCCAGAACCGAGGCGGCATAAATCAGGGTATTATCGCGCGTTGAAAAACCAAGATGCTTCATATAGAGCACCAGCGGCTGGGTCAAAAACCCCGCCAGGAACATTAACAGCATGAAATACCCGCTAAAAATCAGGACGTCCTTATGCTTCAAAATATAGGCGATATCCTCCCGCCAAGCATTGGCAACCATGGCGGTTTTCGACCGAACCGGAATCCGCGCGACAAATGGTTCCCGTACCAGTTGCAGTGCGGTTACCACGCCGAATATGACGACGAATTTCCACACCGCCGCATCTTGCCCCAGGAAAATGCCGGCCAGCACGCTGAGCCCGAAATAGGCCAAGCTCCAGATTGCTCGCAGGTTCCCAAAAAATCGGCCCAGCTGGCGCGCGGGCACGACATCATGAAGCAGAGGATACCAGAAGGTCGAGCCCGCATACGACAGCAACTGGCTTAAAAACAGGGAGCCCAGAACGATCCAGACTGTCAACGGACGCGCCCCTATCCAGAGTGAAGCCAGCAGGGCAACACCCACCGGCAGGGCAGACAGGGTCCAGCAAGTTTGCAAAAACCGTTTACCCTGCGCCGGTTTGATAAGCACTGAAACGGGGATTTGAACGAGAATCATCAGGCCAATGATACTGGCAGGAAGCATTGCCTGCAAATCAGATCCGCCCAGTTTGATAATAAAGAGCGGGCAAATGGCAGAAGCACCGATGAATAACTGCTGATGGACCCCCGCAACCTGCGACATGAATGCCAGACGCATGCCGCGTGTTTGCTGGGCTTCCGTGAGTCTGATATCCTGCCGCGAAGATAAAGCTTCCGAACTCATGCGGTTTTATCATGCATGAAAACGCGATTCAATCAAGAGAATACAACGACCATTCCGTGGTTTAAAATAGCTGGACATATTTTCGTTCATGACCCAAACTCCGGCTGTTCGCGTTTGTGGGCAAGCCGGCGGCATAGGAGGTTATATGAATTTTTTACTTTGCTTTATTCCGCTCTTTACCGCGGTGGACGCGATCGGGACTCTGCCCATCTTTCTCGGCCTGACGGGGGGCGTGCCCCCAGCGCGCCTGAATAAAATCATTATTCAGTCCGTCATCACCGCGCTCGTGGTGGCGATCATTTTTGTGATTGTCGGTAAATCCCTGCTGCATTACATGGGTATTTCGGTCGGCGACTTCCTGGTTGCCGGCGGGGGACTGATGTTCATCCTCGCGCTTAAGGATCTGGTCATTTCGAACGGATCGGAACAGCAGATCCATGACCATGATACGCTGGGCGCCGTGCCACTGGGCGTTCCCCTGATTGTGGGACCGGGCGTGCTCGCCGCCACGCTCGTGCTGCAAGCCCAGTATGGCTTGTGGATGACGATCCTGGCGACGGTGGCCAACATCTTCCTGGCCGGTATCGCTTTTTGGCAATCCCGCTGGATCGGGCGGATCTTGGGCAAGGCAGGCTCAAAAGCGTTTTCCAAAATTGCCAGCCTGCTGTTAGCCGCTATCGCGGTCATGTTCATTCGGCGCGGCATTTTCATGCTGGCGAGTCAGGCGGGGTTGAATTAAGCCTTCGGCAATTATTTCATGTGGGCGGCGTCCCGATCGCGCCACCTGTCGCAAGGCTCCGACGAAGCGCTACGCCCAGGCAAGGCGGGTATCGGAATGCGGCGACAGTCGCGGTCCACCTTAAAAGATCGCCGTCCACGGTGGACGTCGATCCACCATGCCCTTATTAATCCACGGAAGCCGTGCGCAGGATGCGGTCGCACAGGGCGGGAAACGCATAGCCTGCAACGCGGGCGGCTTTGGGCAGGAGGCTGGTTTCAGTAAACCCGGGGATTGTATTCAACTCCAGGACATACATCCGGCCATCGGGGCTCATCCGCAAATCCACGCGCCCCAGGCCGCGCCCGGCAAGCGCACGGTACGTCCGCCCGCTCAGATCCTGGCATAGGCGCGTAGCAGTGGCATCTATCGGTGCAGGCACCAGGTATTCCGTGACACCTTTGGTGTATTTTGCCCGGTAATCGTAGTTGTTGTTGGGCGCACGGATTTCAATCACCGGCAAAACTTCGTCATCTACAATTCCAACGGTCAATTCCTTGCCGTCAACATACGCTTCCACGAGTGCCTCGCCGTTATAGGTTATGGCATCGGCCAAGGCTTCCGGCCAGTCGGCTTCCACCGCAACCTTATGGCAACCAAAACTCGAGCCCTGCCGCACCGGCTTGACTACAACGGGAAGAGGTAGTGTGCGCGCCTGGCCGGGCAACAGGACTTCAAATACCGGCGTCGGAATACCATGGCGCATCAATATCTGCTTGGAACGGATTTTGTCAAACGCTATCCGGCTGGCCTCCGGCCTCGAACCGGTATAAGGCATTTTTTTATGCGTCAGGATATCCTGCACCTGCCCGTCTTCTCCAAATTCGCCATGCAGGGTAATAAAAGCGGCTTCCACTTGCGGCGGCAGATCGAAGGTCCGGTCCCGAACGTCCACTTCCGCCACCTCGTAACCGGCCTGGCGCAGACCCTCCGTCACCGCCCGCCCCGACCGCAAGGAAACCTCCCGTTCCGAGGAAGGCCCGCCCATCAACACTGCAACCCATCGAAATTTCATATTACTCAAGACACACGATCTCCTCGGTTAATTCGATTCCCGAGCGTTCCCGCACGGCCTGCCGCATGATTTCTAAAAGTGCGCGGACATCCGAAGCCACGGCACCTGGTTCCGTGACGATCACATTGGCATGTTCCTCCAACACGCGGGCGCCGCCGACCCGGCGCCCTTTCATCCCGGCCTGTTCCAGCAGGCGTCCGGCAAAGTCACCCTCCGGCCTGCCCGACGCTGGCCAGGGATTCCTAAACACCGAACCGGCCGAGGGCCAGGCGTGCAACCAGGCACGCCGCTCAAGTACTTCTTTCATGCGTGCGCGCACCGCTTGCTGACTTGATGGCGTCACGTTGAACGCCGCCTCGAGCACAACTTTGCCGGCAACAGCCGGTGTGCCGGCAACAGCCGGTGTGCCGGCAACAGCCGGTATGCCGGCCAATCCCGCGCAATGGCGATAGCCAAATCCCAGGGCGGCCGATTCCTCCACCTGCCCCGAACCATCGGGATTGAGAAAGCGAACCCAAGCCACTCGTGAACCGATGTTCTCGCCCCAAGCGCCCGCATTCATACGCAGAGCCCCGCCAACGGTTCCTGGAATGCCCGCTAAAAATTCCAACCCCGCCAGACCATCCTCTGCCAACCGGTTGGTCAGTTCATGCAGAGACGCACCGGCGCCAACGACCACCCGGGATGCCGGGTCCACCCGGGATGCCGGGTCCACCCGGGATGCCGGGTCCACCCGGGATGCCGGGTCCATCCTGATTTGCCGGTCCACCGAACCCGCCAGGCACACAACCACCCCACGCACACCCAGGTCACTAACCAGCACATTACTGCCCGCGCCCAACAGGGTAACAGGAACCCTGTTTGCATGAGTCCATCGAAGCAATTGGATCAAATCTTCTTCATCGGCCAGTTCAGTCAAAATATCAGCGATACCGCCCACGCGCAAGGTAGTTCTTGCGGCCAACGATACCCGCCGTTTAAAAACGGCGGATTTCCATGGCATGTGTTCCAGAGCCGCGGCCCAGGCGCATGCCGGGTCCACCCGGGATGCCGGGTCCAGGGCAGCCAGACCACGCTCAGCCAGTTCCGCGCGCGCCCAGTGGGCAATTTGTTCAACATCGCCTGCACCCATAATCAGTAATCCGTCGCCGGGCCGGAGCGCGGCGCGCACATAGCCCCAGGCCTGGACCAGCGATGCCGCGCAGAGCGTCCGGACTTCACCCGAGCGCCGGATATGCGCATAGAGATCCCAAGACGTTCCCCCCGCCATCATCGGTTCCGAGGCGGCATAGACCGGCGTAAGGACCAGTTCATCCACACTTGCAAACACGGTGGCAAAGTCGCCGGCCAGGGCCCGCGT
>VSJD01000353.1 GCA_008636095.1 Kiritimatiellota bacterium
TCCGCCCATGCCTTGTTGGTGGTGCTCCCGCTGACTGAGCCGGGAATCGTACTGTTGCCGTAGGAATTATTTTTGTTTTCCCAGTCAATGACGTCATACCCCTGGATATTCTGGTACGCGAGATAAGTTCCGCCCACGGTCAGTCCGATTTCCGGCATGAACTGGAACTTTAACGCGGCCTGACCGGCCAATCCGGTGGCATTCTTTTGGGCATCGCGCTCCTGAATAAACAGGCCTTCGCCATTGAGCAGGACGGTCACAAAATCGTTACCGAACCGGGCTTTCACGGCCAGACCTTCCGGCGTCAGATCCGGATCCCACACCAGGTCATCGGGCATGGTAATGAGCGGGTTTTCCATTTTGCCGCCGATGGCACGGAGTTCATCTGGCGAGTCGCCCAGAAAACTGTAATCGATGTATGCCAGGTCCAGGCGAATGTCCTTTTTCTGGAACCCGTCGCCAAGCGTCTGGTTCCCGGAAACGGGGTCCGCACCACCGGTTGAAAGCCGGATGCCGACCTTCAGATCGTTAACCTTGGCTTCTGCTTTGAGCCGGGCGCGGATACGGGCGCGATCGCGCGTGTAATCTTCGCCCGACGAATTTTTTTTTGAATCATCGTTAATCGTCTCGCCTCGCAGACGGACATCGCCCTTGAAGGTGATATAATCCACCCAGGTCTTGGGCACCTTTACTGACACTGGCGTGGCCACGGGCGCGGGCACGGCTACGGGCGCAGGCTCGGCTACGGGCCCTTGCGCTGGGGTCACTGACGTTTGAGTCCATGCCGTTCCCGAGATGACTATGCCTGCCAAGAATACGACCGTACTTTGTTTCATGCCTCCTCTTTCTATGATGATTTACTGTCTTGCCGGATTTGATCCATCCCGCCGGTTTGTTTTTGGCCGGGGTACGGCCTTTTGGTTCTTTGGACGGCGATGATTACAGCGCGATAGCGTTAGTGCAGAATGAGAATCAGGTTAGAAGTTGGTTAGATTTTGCTTCTGGCTAAGGGTATCACGGCAGAGTACGACCGCGAAGGCCGGCTGGCGGGGAATAAAATGCGGGATGTGGTTAGGCGCTTCCGACGACGGGCAGATCAGCGAAAATTATCTGGCAGGGATTCTGATGGTAAAGGTACTGCCCTGCCCGGGTTCGCTGGCGACAGTCACCGTGCCGCGATGGGCAAGCGCGATATGTTTTACAATGGCCAGGCCCAGCCCGGTGCCCCCAAGCGCCCGGCTGCGGGCCTGGTCCACACGATAAAACCGCTCAAAAAGACGGGACAAATGCTTCTTCTCAATTCCAAGCCCCTGGTCGGTCACTTGGATTTCTACGTCGTTACCGGTCAGGCGGCCGCTAACCAGGATCCGCGTGCCATTCGCGCTGAATTTGATCGCGTTGTCGAGCAGATTCCCCACGGCTTGCTCCAGCAAAGCAACGTTGATGGGAGCCTTGACTTCTGCGGGGCATTCCACGACCAGGCTGATTGACTTGGCTACCGCCGCTGTCGCAAAAGACTGCGCCGCCCGTTGCAGGACTTCGCTAATCGCGCCCCGATCGAGGGCTACGTGTTTGCGCTCGGCATCAAATTCAATCCGTGACAGGCTCAGCAGGTCTTCCACCAGCGCTTCCATGCGGGCCACCTGCCGGGCCATCATGGCCAGGAACCGTGAGTTTTCCACAGGATCAATCGGCTTGGTATCCGAAAGGGTTTCCACACAGCCCTTAAGGGCGGTAATCGGCGTCTTGAGTTCATGCGATACGTTGGCGACAAAATCGCGGCGGACCGTCTCCAACCGTTTCAACCGTGTGATGTCGTTTAAAACAATCAACGCGCCGATATTGTAGCCCGCGATGTTCGTCAGGGCCGTGCCGTGCAGTTGAATGAAACGTTCTTCGTTGCCGTAAATGACGATCTCGTCTTCCGCCGGCCCCGTTCCCGCCAGGGTGGCGCTGATAAAGGCCTGCAGGTCCCGGTTGCGCACGGCTTCCTGGATACTGCGTCCTTGCGCCTGTTCGGGCGCAAGATCGAGCAGGCGTGCGGCGGCATGATTAAGATTCAGGATGCGTTCGTCGCGGTCCACCGCAAAAACGCCTTCCACCATACTCGCCAACACCGCTTCCTGCTCGTTGCGCTGGCGCGTGATGGTACTCAAGCGTTCGCTGAGCTGGGTCGCCATCTGGTTGAGCGTCCGGGCCAGGTCGCCGAGTTCCTCGCTGTCGGGCCGCGCGACCCGGGCTTCCAGGTCGCCGTGCGCGATGCGCTCGGCTACCCGGCGCATGTCTTCCAGGGGACGGCTGATCCGCCGCGAGAGGAGCCACGTGACCACGGCAAACAGGATGGCAACTATCAGCCAGCCCAGGATGATGTTCCGGACAATCGCATGCACCGCCCAGTCAATGACCGCGAGCGGCAGGGAAACACGCGCCACCGCGAGCAGTGTGTTGCCCTGCCGCACAGGGATGGCCAGATACATCAGACTTTGGCGCCGGGTGTCGCTGAAGCGCACCGCTTTGCCGGTTTCGCCTTTCAGCGCCGCGGCGATTTCCGGCCGGTTGCGGTGGTTATCCATGCCGACGGGATTTTCTTCCGAATCGCCGATCACACGGCCATCCGGCAGAACGATCGTGATGCGGGTCGTCATCAGGCGGCCAAACTCTTTGCACAGCCGGTCCGCGGTTCCGGGCTCGGTTTCCGGTAGAATGGCGGCCGTTTCCCGGGTGACGATCTGGGCGTGCATGAGGAGCTCGGCGGCCACCTGGTCCTGATGAAACATTTTAAGCGAATGCGTGGCATACCACGCCATCGCCGCGAACGCGGTCATGGCGCTCAACAGGAAGGAGGCGTAAATCCGCCACATGATTTTTTTACGGCGCATGCTTATTCCTTAAAACGATATCCCACACCTCGCACGGTCTCGATATATTCGGCCCGGGAGCCGAGCTTTTTCCGTAAGCCGACGATCTGCACGTCCACCGCCCGGTCGGTGACGGCGTAATCTTCGCCGCGCACCACATCGACGATTTGCTCGCGGGTCATGACCCAGCCGGGGCGACGGGCAAGAAGATGAAGGATCCGGAGTTCCGAGAAGGTCATCTCCACCGGTTTGCCCTTGATCAGGACTTCATGCCGCCCGGGATTAATCACCAAATCGTGAATCCGGATCACCGCATCCGTATCAACCACGGACTGCTTGCGGCGGCGCAATACGGCATGCACCCGGGCCACCAGAACCTTCATGCTGAACGGTTTCATAATGTAGTCATCCGCCCCCAGCTCCAAACCAAGGACCACATCGCTCTCTTCATTCTTAGCCGTCACCATCATGATGGGGATGGCGGCAGTGCGGGGGTCTTGCTTGAGACTGCGGCATAGTTCCAGGCCATTTAATCCCGGCAACATCAGGTCCAGCAAAACCAGGGCGGGCATTTTTTGTGAAATGATTTTGAGGGCCTGCGCGCCGTTGGATGCCGTGGTGACGCTGTAGCCCTCGCGCGCCAGGTGGTAGCGCAGTAATTCGAGAATATCCTCTTCGTCTTCAACAATAACAATGTGTTCCTTGGCCATAATGCGTGCTCCTCAACACATTCGGATCAGTTTCCGGCGTTGGAAATAGATAAACGCCCACAACAGCGGCAGAGCGCCCCAATATACTGCAACAACCCAGGGATTTATCCACCAATCCAATCCGTCAAAGGAATAATTTGACAGCGGATATAAAAACGGAGTCTGAAACCGACCGTGCCCATGCGTAAAAACATCCAATCCAATATGAAAAATCCAAGCCAATGATGGAATAAACAACGGTTTCCATATTTCCCATAGGATTAAACACACGAGAACTGCCACCAACAAACTGTGCGTGGCATTATATAAATCAAAAACATAGCGCGGTAAATGATGAAAAGTGGGCGATTGCGAGTTGAGAATTAAATTAAGGAAATATATTCCGATAGATGCCAAATCAGGCAAGACCGCGAATCCAGCCGCCGCGAATATTGTCCAATCTACATTCCAGCGCTTTACAGAACCATTAAATTTATTCTTAAAAAAACCGGCAAACCCAATCCGGCTGAAAAAAGTAACCCCATATAAGGCATGCGCTAATGTATCCATTGATTTGACTCAAGGCTATAATCCAAGCTAAACGCCGCCGGCGACAAACGCGCTTTCGAGTTTTTGGAGCAGATTGCCCTCGGACTTGGAGATGTTCCCGCCGAGATGCAGAAACCCGCCGCTGGCATCGGCAATGGTCCGTGCTTGTTTGATGAATTCCTCTTTCAAGGCGGTGACTTCCTCCCGGCGGAGCTGTTCGCAGAGGCCCCGCATGTAATGCATCCACGCCTCCAGGAGCTGGGGCGGCGGGCGTTGCTTCAGCCAGCGTTCCAGGAGTTCATGGTCCATGCTTCCGCACACCTGTTTCGACTGGTTGACAGCGTTCAGGATGGCATTCTTTTCCCTGGTATCAACGTGGCCGTCCGCCCAGGCAATTTCCACCAAGGGGACGAGGGACAGCGACACCAGCGTTTCCGGACGAATGTTGAGTTCGACCAGTTTTTTAAGAATTGCGTCGTTCCGGATGCCGGAAACCTTGGCCAGTGCCGCCTGGGTCTCCTTCATTTTCTGCAGAGCCCGGTATTGGTCGACCAGCTTCTGGTCTTGCTTGCGGAAAAACATGTCTTCCAGGCTTTGACGGTTTTCCTGGATGTCGTCTTTGCCCATGTTACCCTCACTTTCCAGATATGACAAACCATACGCTAAATTTGGTACAGTACAACCTGATTCCGTGACAGGCTTGCCTGGCATTCGTTATTTATCCTACTCCATTTTTAATAACTGCCGGATGCGGACCTGATCAGCCTGTCCTGCGTAGCTATGCAAGCGAAGCAGGATGTGTGAGAGCCGGGAGCTAATCACCCCCCGGCGACCCGATTCGGCATCTGTTCAGTGGATCTTGATTGCCCCAGCGGGACAGACTCGTTCGCAGCCACGGCGTTTGTCGCACTGGTTTTCGTCGGTCACTCTGCATACGTTGTTTGTCTTGTCCAGAAACAGGATTTTTTTCGGGCAGAGTTTGACGCAGGCCCCACAGCCTGTGCACAGCTCCTCGTCAATAACCACAATCTTGTTAATGATTTCTTTCCCGGCAGAAAACGCTTTGCCTAATTGTTCCCCGATTCCATAGTAGTTACGAGTCGTCGGATTAAAAAGCAACCCGCAAGGCAACAGTGAATTGTTTTCACCTACCATTGATTTATCAGCTTTAACGTCCATGATTTCCCCGATAAATATGGTATGCAATCCAACCTCAACGGTATTGATTAACTTACACTCAACGGCAACCGGCAACTCTTTGAGATAAGGAGCATCAACCTTTTCACCTTTGATGGGGGTTAGTCCCGTGGCCGAAAGTTTGTCAACATCTCTACCTGATACCATGCCAAAATAGTCCGCTTCCTTGACATAATCCCTGGAAGGAATATTCACCGTAAAGGCTTTTCGTTCTATGATGTTGGCATAGGTGTATGTAGCCTTCCTGAGCGCAATTGAAACACAAGGCGGCTTGGAACAGCAGATTCCGACCCAGGCAGCGGTCATCATATTAGCTTTTCCGGCTTTATCGTAAGAGCCAATGACCCAGACAGGTGTCATCAGTTTAATTTCTGCTCCAAAAGATATTTTATTGTCTTTCATAATTTCGGTTCCTTCGTTCACCTGGTTGGTTTCATCAGCAAAGCCGAGTGTGTTGACCAATAATAAGCCCATGATAAAAATATAAATAGCAGAAATATGCTTCATGTTATGCCTCCATTTGAGGGTCATCCTAAATTGTCAAATGACTCGTTTTACACGCGAACACCTGCCGCTTCTCGTTGCTCAGACAATACACACTTGGGTTTTGACGCACAATTGCGTTCACCTAGAGCTGGAGGTCTCCCGCCGCTTCTGGTTGGTACAGGATGGCTTCAATTCGAATTCGCCGTGTCCCGCCAGGAACGGGCCATTCTATCGTGTCACCTTTCGCATAACCCAACAGTGCTGTCCCAACAGGAGATAACACCGACATCTTGCCTTCATCGATATTGGCGTCGGACGGAAAGACCAAGGTGACTTCCGTCTTCTTTCCGTCATCGAGGTCCAGGAATCTGAGGCGCGTGTTCATTGTAACCACGGTCTTCGGCACGTCACGGGATTCTACGATCTTTGCCCTGCGGAGCTCGGATTCCAGCGATTTCAGGTCATTGCGGTCCCTGTAGTTAAATGTTTTCGCCACCGATAGCAACTCATTGAGCCTTCTAAAATCATTTGCCGTTACAAATATTTGTCTTTCTTCCATGTTGTGTTCTCCTGTCCCTAACCTACACCTAACTTATTTTGCCGGATAGCCAACGGGTTGAGTCAAAACAACTTTCTGCTTCGGACGTAATTTCATTTTGGCGGCCAACTCGAGTTTATCAACCATCCCGATCACCACCGTAGCCAAGCCTTCCGACGCGCAGTAAAGATAAATATTCTGGCTGACAAAACCAGTGTCCGTGGCCGCATAAAAAACAGCCTTGTCGCTGTCGGAGCAGCGGCCCATGCGGGCCTCGTCCGCAACGAAGATGAGCACGACTGGCGCCGTCTGCACGAAGCGCTGTTTGCCCGCCAGCAGACGCACGTCCTCGTTCAATGCCGGCGTCAACTGATTTGCCTTGGCATCATACAGGTAAAGACCATTGGCCATGGCCGCGTAGATATCAATTTCCTGGCAGTTCTTGGCCGTCGGTGCCGTGCGCTTACCGGAATCCGGTCGATTGATGCCGCAACCGGCCCAGAGCAGGTTGGAAAGCTCCTGGAGCGACAGCTGTTTATCCGAGTTGATGTCGCGGCACGATTGCCGGTCCTTGAGCACCTGCATCAGCGGCCGCCCTTTGTCCATCTGCGGCGGGAGCAACACCACCGGCTTGAGCGGCTCGGCCGCGCCTGCGCCCAGTCCCCACCCAATCACAACGAACACAACCCAGACGACTAACCAAGGCGTTTTTTGCATTTACCTTTCCTCCTTATCGACCGCCATTTCACAAGCACGCGTAGTTACACATCTATTTGCCAGTCATGCTTTTTTCTTAATCCCTTTTTTTAGCACGTTAAACAAGATCTTAGGAAGCCCCATGAAAATGTACATTAATTCGGATTTTGTCAATAATTGGATCTTGCGGACCTTTTGGATTATTTTCACGATCTGTCCCAAAGTATAAAATTTAAATTTTATCCTGCTGCGTATCCGTTTCAAGTCCTTGATGCTATACCGGTCCGAATATACCGAGCCATGCGTGGCGGTGTAATGATAGCCGGGCGTGTTTTCGATCACTTCCTTCAACGGGGAAAACTTTTCTACCCTGAGCTTTTGGAAACTTATTGCATCAAGCTTTAACTCTTTCGCAAACTGAGCTATGTACACCATCTCTTCTTCCGTCTCGCCGATATTGCCGTAAATAAAATAGCCATGGATAAAGAAGTTGTGTTTGTTTAATATTTTGAATGCCTCCCTTACCTGCTGCTGAGTAAAACCCTTGTTGAACTGCTTTAAAATCCTGTCATGGGGCGATTCTATGCCGACGAGAAGAATCTTGAAACCAGCCTTTTCCGCCTTTTGCAGCAGTTCTTCATCCCTGGCGATTTCAATCCGGGTCTGGACAATGAATGTTTTCTTGATTCCGCTCACTATGATCAGGTCGCATAGCATTTTGCTTCTTTCGGGATTCGTGAAGAAATTGTCATCACTGAACATGATGAGATCGGCAGCAATGCACTTGATCTCTTCCATAACCGATTCTATCGGTCTCTCTGCATATGTCCTTTTCTGCCCGAGCGGGTTTAAGTTGAATGTGCAGAACTTGCAATTATAGGGGCACCCTCTGGAAGCAAGCACCGTGTCAAAGGTTAGATTTGTTAACCGAACCCCATTGAGTATCCCATAATAATTGTGCCTCCTCAGTGATCTGTCCGGAAACGCAACCCGACAGATATCCGGGGAGGGTCTGGCCTTATTGTGAATCAATGCCTCGTTCTCACGATACGAGAGTCCAAGAATATCTTTTAGGGGAACGCCATTTATAATATCCCTGATCGTCTCTTCCCCTTCGCCCCTCACGACAATATCAATATTCGGGCATTTATCGAAAAGGTGTTCCACCTCCGCCGTCGCCTTATTTCCGCCTACTACCGTGGTTACTTCATCCGGCAGCTTGCTAATGAAATCGCAAATATCGGCAAACCCGGAATTCCAAACAATGCTTATGCATAGAAGGTCTATCTCTTTCTTGATAAAGCCGGACAATATTTCGACGTCCTGATATTCCTGTTCGTATCTCAAATCAAGCAGGGTTACCTTGTCAACAAGGTCTGTTATGTTTGCCGCAATATATTCCAGTCCCGTGGGAGGGAATATCCCCATCGTTGCCGTGGATCCCTTGAAGCCGGGGTAAAGAGCAAGGGCATGTTTATATTTCATTTCAGGCCTTTTATTTAATCGCGTTCGGTATCATGGTTTGTATTGACGCAGTAATCCAGCGATTTCATTCGCGGGAACCCGGCTGTCCGAGCAACCGATCCACAGGTATTCGGGAGTCTGTTGCGCGGCAAGCTTTGAAAAGAATTCCGGACTGGATGCACGGATCTGCGCAGCCCATTTCTTGTTGTTCTCAAAGAGATTTGACAATGATTTCACTTTTGCTCTCCGTATTTAACAGGACGAACTCAAACGGCAAAGGCACTTGCGCTTCAACAAGCTGACGCGCCGCCTTCGTCGGTTCGGATATCGTGCGCCGCGCTCACATCCAGAACGAATATTTTGCCGTCGCCGGGGCGACCGGTATGCGCGTGTTCCTGAATAATACGGATTATGGCCCCCGCCGCCGAATCAGAAGAAACGATTTCCAACTTGGCAACCGCAACTAAGCCATCTTCCGTTGCCGTGTCAAATGAACTTTGGGCTGGTCTTTGCGCGTGCGGGACAAAGCCCCGGCCTTGAAAGACACTGACGCCGCGGATGCCGCGTTCCAACAACGCATCCAACACTTTTTCCGCCATATAGGGGCGAACATAAGCCGTAATTTTTTGGCGCACTCATTTTGATTGCTCCTCCCATTTGCTGAACTTAAAGGTTATACGGACACACTTGATGCCTGTTGTACAGAATTCCACCGGGACCATAGCCGGTAAGCCAGCATGTAGATCGTGGGCAGAACGATCAGGGTGAGCAACGTCGAGGTAACGAGTCCCCCCATGACCACGACGGCCAGCGGCTTCTGGATATCCGCGCCCGATCCGGTGGCATAGAGCATCGGCAGATATCCGATGAAGCTCGTCAGCGCAGTCATCAGCAATGGACGGAAACGGATGGCACACCCTTTTGTCACCGTGTCAGCCACGGACTCACCCTGCTCGCGGAGTTGGTGAAAAAACGCGACCAGCACAACACCATTCTGGACCGCGACACCCAAAAGAACGACGAACGCCACCGCGGCGGACACGGAGAGCGGCATCCGGAAGATCAGCACGGCGAGCACACCGCCTACAAGGGCGAACGGAAGGTTGAGCAGGACCATGAGGGAACTCCACACCGACCCGAGTGCCATATAGAGCAACACCAGAATGAGGAGCAGCGCAATCGGGATAACAATGGCAAGCTGGCGCATGGCGCGTTGCTGGTTTTCAAACTGACCGCCATACTCCACGAAATAGCCCGTCGGCAAATCTTTCGCCAGCGGGGCAATCCGTGCCTGGATGTCCTTGACAAATCCCCCGAGGTCCCGGCCACGCACGTTGACTTCAACCACAACGCGCCGCATGCCGTTCTCGCGGCCAATCTGGGCGGGCGCTTCGATGATATCAAACCTGGCAAGCTGTTCCAGCGGAACCCGCTGGCCGTCCGGGGCAGAGATGAGTAGCCGTTTGATTTGCGGGACGTCGGCACGCGAGGCTTCGGGAAAGCGAACCGTCACCGCAAAACGC
>VSJD01000354.1 GCA_008636095.1 Kiritimatiellota bacterium
TGTTGACCCTCAATAAAGGTGGTGGCCTCCTTCCCGGCAATGGCCGTCTCAATGGCCGCGTTGACATCGGCGATATTAATCCCGCGGCGGGCGACAGCCTCGCGATCAATAACCACATCAAGCTGGTTCATCCCGGAAACCTGCTCTACCTTGATATCGGATGCTCCTTCCACGCCCCGGATGGCGCCGGCCGCGCGATCCGCAAAAGCCTTGAGTACCTCAAGATCAGGACCAAAGATTTTCACCGCAAGGTCGCTCTTCACACCGGAGATGAGCTCATTGACCCGGAGGGCAATGGGCTGGGAAAACGAAAGGCGTAGCCCCGGGATTTCGGCGAGGTTTTGCTGGATGGCCTCAACAAGTTTGGCCTTGTTCCGGCCCGCACCCCAATGTCGGCGCGGTTTGAGCATGATAAATACATCGGTTTGTTCCGGTCCCATGGGGTCTTCGGAAATCTCGGCCCGACCGGTCTTGCTGACCACGGCTTCCACCTCCGACATTTTTACCAGGCGCTTTTCAATGAAATCCGCGACGCGAACCGATCCGTCAATTGAGGCGTTCGGAAGGCGTACCATGTTGATGGCAATGGCCCCCTCGTCAAGGGGCGGCATGAACTCGGTGCCAATCAAAGGCACGAGGGTGATTGCCCCAACCAATACCACGCCTGATACGCCGAGCGTGATTCCCGGATGCCGCACCGCGCGCGAGAGGAGATTCACGTATCCCTGGTGAAACTTCCGGATAAACCGGAACTCCCGCTCGGGAACCTGCTGGAGCAACATCTCCGCCAAAACGGGAATGATCGTAAACGCCACGCCGAGTGAGACCAACAAGGCAATGAGCATGGTGCATGCCAGCGGCATAAACATTTTCCCCTCCACCCCTTGGAGCGTGAACAGCGGCACCATGATGAGCGCAATGATCAGGACCGCGAACGTAACCGGTCGCGCCACCTCAACGACAGACTCGGCGACAATCCGCCGCTTGTGATCACGTTCCGTCCGTTGGGCAAGATGCCTGCGCACGTTCTCCACCACCACGATGGAGGCATCCACCACCATGCCGACGGAAAAAGCCATGCCGCCGAGACTCATCAGGTTCAGGGACAAACCCATCCAACGCATAACAATAAAACTGACCAGAAACGTGAGCGGCAGTGAAAGCACCACGATGAGCGCGGTCCGAATCTCGGCAACGAACAGGAACAGCACGAGCACCACGAAAATGCCGCCCTCCAAAAGAGCGCTCGTCACGGTTTGAATGCACGCCTGAATAAGCGATGTGCGGTCGTAGAAGACGTTCAGGCGAACATCATCGGGGAGCGTGCCCTGAATTTTTTCCACGGCCTGCTTGACCCGGCTCACCACCTCCTTTGAATTTTCGTCCTTGAGCATGATGATCATACCGGCGACCACCTCGCCCTTGCCGTCGCGCGTAACCGCCCCCTGGCGGGGTTCAGTGCCAATAACCACTTCGGCCACGTCGCGCAGATATACCGGCGCGCCATCCCGGGCCTTGAGCACAATCCGCTCGATATCATTGATGGACTTGAGCAGGCCGACACCGCGCAGATACATCTGCTCCCAGCCCTGCACAATGACCCCGCCGCCTACATTGGCATTATTGCGCTCCAGCGCTTCAACAACTTCGTTTACGGTCAGATTATATTTGAGCAATTTCTCCGGCGCCACGAGCACCTGGTACTGCTTCACCTGTCCACCGAAGCTGTTCACCTCGTTCACGCCTGGAAGCGGTTTTAGACGAGGAGCAACCAGCCAATCCTGGAGCGTGCGGAGTTCCATCGCGCTTTTCTTGTCGCTATCAAGCGTATATTGGAATATCTCGCCAAGGCCAGTGCTGTTCGGTGCAAGCTCGGGATCCAAACCCGACGGAAGCTGTTCCCGCGCCATGGCGAGCCGTTCAAAGACCACTTGACGGGTCCAGTAGGTATTGACCCCGTCTTCAAAGACGATTACAACTTGCGAGAGACCGGCCTTGGATAGGGAACGAACCTGGGTCACTTTGGGCAACCCGCGCATCACCTGCTCAATCGGATAGCTGACCCGCTCCTCAACGTCAACTGCCGCAAAACCCGGCGCCTTCGTCAGGATCATCACCTGGACGTTGGTAACATCAGGAAAGGCGTCAATGGGTAATCGTTGCCAGGCAATGACCCCGGCAATAACAAACACGCCGGTTGTCAGGAGAACCAAGAACCTGTTCCTCAACAGCAAAATTACAAAGGCCATAATATCCTCCGGTTAGTCCGCGCAGCCGGCGCCCATTTTTTCCCGCAACACGTCTGATTTCAGAATAAAGGCACCCTCTACAACCACCAGGTCGCCCTCCGAAAGCCCTTCGCGAATCTCTACCAAGCCATCATTTTCTCGTCCAACGGTCACCACTGAGCGTATATACAAATCGTCCTTCAAATGTTTGAAAACAAAGGACTGGCCTTCATCGGACAACACGGCGGCTTTGGGCAGCGCCAATGCTACGACCCCCGCGTCAACGCTGATCGTCGCCTTGCAAAACATGCCCGGCCGCAACAGACCATCGCGGTTTTGTACAATCGCCCGCGCGCTGACCGTGCGCGATTCTTCGCGCATCGTGGCCGCCAGATAATTAATATCACCCGCGAATACCATGTCAGGAAATGCCTGCACCGTGATGCGCACGGGTAGCTTCTCGCCTTTGGCCTGGCGTGCCGCCAAAGGCGCCATATCGCGTTCATAGATGTTCAGCCAGCCCCAAACGGTGTCCAGATTGGATAACAGCATCACATCCTTGCCGGCCGTGGCCACCTCGCCAACCGCCGCATGGCGCTCAATGACGGTGCCGCTGATGGGGGAGCGCACAGACAAGCGCGCTGCTTGCCGGCCAGGCCCATCTTTCAGGAAGCCAGCCAAGTCTTGATTGTTCACCCCAATAACATCGAGCTTATGTTCCGCCGCTTGGCAATCGGCCGCGCTCTTTTCCAATTCCGCGCGGGCCGTGAGCATATCCTGCTCGGAGGAAATCTTTTGATCATACAGTTTCTTTTCCCGTTCAAAGGTTTGCCTTGCTATATCGGCCAAAGCCTGGAACTTTTTATATTCATTTAAGGCATTGCCCAATTCCACGCTGTCAATCTCAAACAGCACATCGCCTTTGGCAACCTTGGCGCCCAAGTCAAAGCGCACGGCATAAATCACGCCATCAATCCGCGGACTGATATGCGCAGATTCATTTTCGTTAAGCCGTATTTCACCGGATACTTCAATAGAATGAGCCAGGGTTTGTTTTGAGACTTTTTCAACCAGGATCAGTCCGTTCGTGGAGGCAACGTCGGTTTTGAGCAATGCCTGATCAATCCGAACAACACCTGTTTCGTAGCGGCATTCAGCGCACGTGTGGGTCAGCATTTTGTGTTCACAACGCTCGGCCAGCAGTTCTGCCTGGGTCACTTCGGACTTGGTTTCAGCCGCCTTATTTTTTTCGGCATTGGCAGGTTTGTCCGGCGCAATCGCAATCGGCGCTTGCTCCTGCGGAGAAGCATCCGCTTTACCGCCGCAGCCGACAAATGGGCCCAAGGCAAACAAGAGGAGCATGACCGGCGCCAGCCGATATAAGCACAGATCAAAAGCCGGCAATATAGCGATGTGTTTCATGGAAATTCCTTTCCGTTCTACTTGATGTTTTCCAAATCCTTGCCGATCAGTCGCTCGATCTGCGACCGGGCAGAATGATAATTGACCAGCGTTTCAATGTGGCGGTTTTCGGCATCAAATAATGTGCGTTGCGCATCCAGCACCTCCAGGTAACTGAATTTGCCCTGCTGATAACCTGTCCGCGCCGACTCAAACACATCGCGCGCCACGGGCAGGACTTCGGTTGTTAAAGCCATGCTTTCATTATGCAGCACAGTCATTTCCTGAAAGGCGGTGAATAACTCGCATTCCAGAGTCAACAAGGCGGTTGCGCGCTCTTTGTCAGCTTTTTCACTATTTGCGAATGCTTCCCTGATACCACCCTGATTGCGATTAAAAAGCGGCAGGGGAACAGACGCTCCTGCCCTGTATGATTCCGTGCCCGTATCGCGAAAGCTATCCACACCGGCTATTAGCGTCACATCCGGTATGCGAACGGATTTCGCCTGCTGCCAAGCCGCGCGGTGTAAGGTCAGCGCTTCATTCCAGCGGGCAATATCCGGGTTACCGGCCATCAATGCATACACTTGCTCCCAATCGGGCAAGCGCGCGACGACATAATCCAAATTGCCTTCAATGCCGCCAAAGACCGGCTGCGACTGCCCCCATGTCACGGCAAGATTTCTAAGGGTTTTATCCAATTCCCGGCATGCACGCTCAGCGGCCAGCCGGGCATTAACGGTTTCAACGGAAGATTTTTTCTCTTCCAATGGCGAATCCCGACCGGCTGCCACCCGCGCGGCCACCGCTTTTTGCATTTCCGTTGCCATGGTTAAAACGGACTCAGCAAGCGCCTTTTTCTTTTGCGCCGCCAATGCTTCCATGAAACGGTTCATGGTCATATTAAGGACGTCCAGACGTTTGCCGGCATAGTCCCAACCCGCAAGCGCGCACTGGGCATCGGCAACATCGCGGCGGACGGCGCGCTTCCCGCCCAGTTCGATGAGTTGGCCGATAGATAATTTGATAACGGGGCCATCAAACCCTTCCTGCGAGGATGGGCCGCCGAGATTTTCCATGGCTACATCTAATTCGGGATTGGGCCATAACCCCGCTTGTATGCGCCTCGCATCCGCGGCGCGTTGTTCGAGCGCAAAGGCCGCCAGTTCAGGGTTGTGCAATAACGCCAGCGCCAAGGCCTTCGGCAACGTTAAAACGTCATTTGTCAAGCTTGCGGCGAATTCGCCGCTTGAAGCCATCTCAACGCTGGTCGCCAATGCTGGATTGCCAAGACCACTTGGGTTGCCAAGACCACTGTCCGGGCGAATGGGCGCGGCTGGCGCGCCATACAATAACGCGCCTGCCGCCGTCATGATAACAAGGACAACTACCAGATATGATGCCCACATAGGCTATTCTCCTGAATGCTGATGATTTGCGCCCGGAAAAATCGGGCCGCCAAGAACAGAGGGAACAAAGATGGCATGGAAATCAGACGGGGCAAGTTCCACGCCGGAAGATGGGCACGATTAAATCAGGAGGACGGTCGTCCGTAGCATAGAGATGGAATGATCAGGAATAGCAAGCACGGCATAATAGCTTGTGTCCTTGCCTTCATCACGTCCGGAATCATTTGAAAAGAGCGCTGATAAATAATAAACCGGCGGCAAAAGCAAAGACGGATCAGACGGCGTGACGCGCACACCTTCAGAGATGCCCGGGATAGGGATATCCATGGCACATTGATCACAACTGGCATTGCCGTCCTGATCCGGCAAAATATCGGAGTGCAACGGGAAAGAAGCTGCACAGTGTTGTTGAGGAAAAACGAGCGTCCCGCAGGTCATTTCAATGGAAACCTGCCCGTCAGCGCCAATGCACAGTACAGCACCACAGGCCGACTGGAAACCAAAGCCGAGACAACATGCCAACAATCCGTAAAAAAACTTTTTCATTTTTAATTTCATTTAAATACAAATGACTAATAGCACGCATGACGACATCGGTCAATCAAAAAAGATTCCCTAAAAGATTCCCCTGTGGTACCCCCTCAGTCATGTGGGCAGGTTGTGAACTTCAATGCCGTCATTCCCGCGAAAGCGGGAATCCAGTATTTATTTTTCTGGATTTCCGCCCCAGGCTACGCGGCTCGACTGATCTCGCCGAAGTCCGGAGCGCTTCGCCTAGACGAGTTAGGTCGGGAATGACAATCAGCCCTCATAACCGAGGGATTACTCCCCATGGTGGTGCGTTCAAATTTTTACAAGTGTTTAGACGTGGCCTTTCCTCGCGCCTACCCCCGGCCGTCTATGGCACCGCCCGAAAAATCCGGCGAGGTCAGGAGTTGTGAATTTTTGTTTTTTGAGCAGTTTTAAGATGAAATGAAAAAACAGAACCTTTTCCCAGAGTGCTTTCAACCTCGATTTTAGTGCCGTGAATCTCGGCTATTTCCATGGCAATGGCCAAGCCCAGACCGGTGCCGCGCTCATTAACGGCCACGGCCTTGTTGGCTCGAAAATATTCTTCGAAAATACGGGGTAAATGTTTTTCATCTATCCCGATACCGTGATCCGTGACTGATATTTTAACAAGCGACGCCGGCACCGCTTTAAAAGCAATTGAAATTGTCGCGCCATTAGGCGAATAATAAATCGCGTTTTCAAGAAGATTAGAAAGCAAAATAAGAATCTGATTCCGATTGCACTGTACGAAAACATCATCGAGCGTTGCCGGCACAGATATCTTGATCTCGCGGGAAACCGTCAGGGCCGCAAGATGCTTGACCACCGAGGATATAATACTGTCGAGGGGACATCCACTCATTTGGATATTTTCTTTGACAAGCGATTTTAAGTTGGCCAGTTCCAGCATGTCTTTGATGGAATCGCTCAGGAGAATGCATCTTTTATTGATTTTTTCGACAATCGCCCGTGTCGTTTTGGGGATTTCGCCCACATAACCTTCCAAAATCAGGTCGGTGTAACTCTGAATAGCAGCAAACGGCGCTTTGAGCTGATGGGTAGCATGCATTAGATATTTGGTTTTTTCGTTATTGATCTGCTGCAATTTCTCGTTGAGCTTTTCGTATTCAATAATTTTTTGTTCTAGTTCCTTGTTGGCCTTTTCCTGTTCCGTTGTTCTCTCCAATACGCGGCGTTCGAGAATAAGGTTATCATCTTCCAGGCGGTCGGAGACTTCCTGCTGTAAATCGAGCAGGTGAAAAATAATGCGGGCGTCTTCCGAACCGATAACCCTTGTTTTTTCCTGCTTTTGCGCAAGAATCCGGGCAAATATTTCTTTGCGGCCGGTCACTTCAAAAATCAGATCTATTTCCTTGTCCTGACAGATTGCGGCCATCCGCGTGTGGCATTGAATCCCGTGTTGGCGGGCCAAGATAATTCCGGGAGCGGAAGGATTAACATCACAAACGTGCTTGGTGATAACACTCGGCATTTTCAACAGCGCTTCAAGAATCGCGGTCCCGCCTTTGCCGGCGCCAATAATTGCGATAATTCCTGTTTTCATTTTGCGGCGAATTTATTGCTTTTCGTGTAATAAAAATCAGAGTAAAAAAAGACTACCAATAAAACAGGGGGGATGCTATATTGCTTCGCAGGGAAATTGTATAACAAAAGGGTAAATTAATGAAAGCAATATATATTATCGATGATGACCGGAATATCGTTGAAGCCATGAGCATTGTTCTCGAGGCCCATGGCTATGAAGTGGCGGCTCAATATGATGAGGAAAATGTCATTGAGAATCTTATCACCCACAAGCCAGACCTGGTAATTCTGGATGTTATATTTCCTCAGAATCCAAGCGCCGGCTTTGATATTGCCCGGCAAATAAAGAACAACCAGGCAACGGCGGCTATCCCGATTATCATGCTTTCGGCAATCAACGAAAAAGGAGTCTATGCCGGCACATTTTCAAATAATGACCGGGACAATGCCTGGCTGCCGGTCGAAGAATTCATTGAGAAACCAATAAAAAACAACCAGCTGTTGCAGAAGGTCAAAGCTGTCCTTGAAAAAAAAGCGCCCGCCTAATAGCCGCACCTTGACCTGAATGATATCAGCTGTTGTCCCGCCATCTACCGCTTGATCTGCGTAGCCTCCTGGCGAAGCAGAGTCTGTCGTCCCACCGTCGCACAAGCGCCATGGTGGGCCGGCCGTCATCCATATTCAGCCTACGGCCCACGGTCCACGATCTACGGCCTGACTACAATCTGACTTTAGGATTGCTCTTCGGGGAGCGCATGTGTATTTTTTGGGTATTTACGGTTCATTGGCACATAATGACGGATTGAGGAATACGGTTTATGAGTATGACGATTACGGAAAAAATCCTGGCGCGGGCAGCGGATAAGGCCGTGGTAATGCCGGGTGAGAATATCTGGGTCAAGGCCGACATCCTGCTGACCCACGATATCTGCGGCCCGGGCACAATCGGCGTCTTTCAGCGCGAGTTCGGCCGTGATGCCAAGGTCTGGGACCGCGAGCGGGTGGTTATCATTCCCGATCATTTTATCTTTACTAAAGACGAAATGTCCCATCGCAACGTGGAAGGCCTGCGGACCTTTGCCCGCGAACAGGCGCTGCCCTATTTTTACGATCCCGGCACGCCGACCTACAAGGGCGTCTGCCACGTGGCCCTTCCGCAGGAAGGCCACGTCCGGCCCGGCGAGGTGATTTTCGGCACGGACTCGCATACCTGCACACATGGGGCCCTGGGCGCTTTTGCCACGGGCATTGGTAACACCGACGCCGGCTTCTTGATGGGCACGGGCAAATTGCTGATCAAGGTACCGCCGACGCTCCGGTTCACGGTCAACGGGCTCAAGCCGGATTACATTATGGGCAAGGATATCATCTTGCGCATCATCGGCGATATCGGGTTCGAAGGGGCCACCTATTGCGCCATGGAATTCCGCGGGGACGCCATCGCGGCGCTGGCCATCGAGGAGCGCATGACGATCTGCAACATGGCCATCGAGGCCGGCGGCAAGAATGGCATCATCGCCCCGGACGAAAAAACACTGGCCTATGTGCGTGCACGCACGTCGAAACCCTTCGCGCCGCTGTTCAGCGATCCCGATTGCGCCGTCGCAAAGGATTATACTTACGATGTCTCCACCTTTGAGCCGTGCGTGGCCAAGCCCCACTCGCCCGCCGAGTATGCCCCGGCGCGCGAACTCAAGGACGTCAAACTTGACCGCGCCTATATCGGTTCGTGCACGGGCGGCAAGCTGACCGATTTTATCGCCGCGGCCGTGATTCTGCAGGGCAAACGGGTCAGCGTGGACACGTTCCTCGTGCCGGCCACCCAGGAAGTGGCCTCTGGTCTCGAAACGGAGAAGATCAACGACGAGGCGCTGACGCATATTTTCAAGAACGCCGGGTGCCTGGATATTGCCCCACCCTCGTGCGCCGCCTGCCTGGGCGGGCCGCCGGATACCTTTGGGCGCACGCACGGCCGCGAGGTGGTCATCAGTACGACTAACCGGAATTTCCTCGGGCGGATGGGCTCGAAGGACGCGCCGATCTACCTAGCCTCGCCCCTGACGGTGGCAGCCTCGGCCGTAACCGGCCACATCACCGACCCGCGGGAGTTTCTCTGAATTTGCGATTTTCGATTTCCGATTAACAAAAAGTCGGCGTAATGTAAGAGAAGTAGATATATGGACGAAAACGAGTTAAAACAGCGCACAAAACAATTTGCGCTTCGAGTGATTAAACTGGCCGGATCGTTGCCGGGCAATTTTATTGCACGAATCATAGGTTCGCAACTCGTGCGAGCTGGCACTTCGGTGGGCGCAAATTATCGCGCGGCCTGCCGCGCACGATCCCAAGCCGAATTCATTGCCAAGTTGGGTATAGTCGAGGAAGAAGCTGATGAAAGCAGTTATTGGATGGAACTTATTATAGAAGCCAAGCTTGTTGCTCCCGCGCGAACTCAGCCACTGCTGACAGAATCAAACGAAATTTTAGCCATAATATCCGCTTCCAGACGAACAGCGAAGCGCAATGCTTCATAAACTTCAGAGGAACATATATGGATAATCGGCAATCGAAAATCGAAAATCGAAAATCGAAAATTATCCGAAGTTTGGTCTACGTGGTCGGCGACAATATTGACACAGACCAGATTATTCCGGCCCAGCATCTTAACCTGGTGCCCACGATTCCGGCGGAATACCGCAAGCTGGGTGCACTGGCCCTGAGCGGCCTGCCAGCCGACTATCCGCCGTTTATCAAGAGCGGAGCCGGGCAGGCGGAATATGGGATTATCGTGGCTGGACGTAACTTCGGGTGCGGTTCCTCGCGCGAGCATGCGCCCATTGCCCTGGGCGCCGCCGGTATCCGGGC
>VSJD01000352.1 GCA_008636095.1 Kiritimatiellota bacterium
AATCGTAGCCGAGTCCTACGCGCGCATATTCTTCCGCAACGCCATTGCCACCGGTGAGCAATACCCGTGCGAGACGGCAACCAATCTGCGGGCCGTCTTCCAGACCGGCGATGAAGCCGAAATCCGGCTCGACCGCGAGGAGATCGTACATGTGAAGTCCGGTAAGGTCTTTAAACTGAAATCGTTGGGCGCCGTGATGCCGGTAGTCAGCGCCGGTGGACTCTTTGCCTATGCGCGCAAGACGGGCATGATAGCTTCACAGGCAGATAGGCTATAGGCTATGGACTGTTAGTGTCTACACCCATAACATGTATGCTTTTGCGGAGAAGATGAACGAGTTAAATGTTGCCTGGGCCTCCCCCTGCTCTAACGGAGGAGATTGGGTGGCATGTAAACGCAGGGCGAATTTCGCTTCCCGCGTAAGCGGGATTTAAAAAAGCAAGGCAAGTTTGGCTCAGATGCGCCGGCGGCGGGCGAAGCGCTATACTCGTGTATGCGCAAGCGCGGTAACGGCACAGATGAGCCGAAATCGCCGATGCCTTTTTCAAACGAAATTCGCACTGCTATTATCCAATAACGAGCGATAATAGAAAACAGCCTGCAGCTTATCCACCTGAGCAGCGACTTATGAACGCAACGCGGGTCATAGCCTTTGCCAATCAGAAGGGCGGCGTGGGGAAAACCACGACGGCCGTCAACCTGGCCGCCTGCCTGGCCGCGCTCGGCCAGGACATGCTGGTCATTGACCTGGACCCGCAGGCCAATGCCACCAGCGCGCTGGGTATTGAAAAGCAACCGGGCCACAGCGTCTATGCCACGCTCCTCGATGAGAGTACGCTCCAGGAAGAAATTATCGGCACGGTGGTGAAGCGCCTGGACCTGATCCCTTCCGAATTGGACCTGGCCGGCGCCGAGGTGGATATCGCCCGGTCCGAGCACTATCTGCACTGTTTCCAGAAGGCCTTGACCCCGCTCCTGGCCGAGAACCACTATAATTATATTTTCATTGACTGCCCGCCCTCACTCGGCATTCTCACCAGCAATGCGCTCACGGCGGCACACGCCATGATCATTCCCGTCCAATGCGAATATCTGGCGCTGGAGGGACTGAGCATGATCACCCGGATGATCGAGCAGTTGCGTGTCGGCGGCGCCAACCCCGAGCTGATCCTGGACGGCATTGTCATGACCATGTTTGATGGCCGCACCCGGCTGTCCCTCCAGGTCATCGAGGAAGTGAAGAAGCATTTTGGGGAGCGCGTGTACGAGACGGCCATTCCGCGTACAGTTCGCCTGAGTGAAGCCCCCAGTTTCGGCCAGCCCATCATGCTCTACGATCCGCGGGGCACGGGCGCGCTGGCGTATCGGGCGCTGGCTAAGGAGTTTCTGCGGCGGCATCGGCCTGCCCACCGACCTGTCCACCATAGCTTTAGCGACGGTGGAAACCCCAGGGGCGAAGGCGGGACGCGGGAAGCCGGACCGCAGGTGGCCATCCCGAAGGCACTCTCGTCCCGGGAACGTCTGCACCGCGCCTATTTCCAGGAAGAAATGGATCGTCCCGCTGTTTATGTCCGGACTGGATTCCCCGATCAGGATCCATCCTATGATCCTTTGAAAGCCTGCCTGGCGGAACGGGCGGAATTGAAAGTCGGCTGGAACGGACGCCAGTTCGAAACGCCCTATCCAACGGAAACGAATCGCGAGCCGTATTCCAACGATTTTGTGCGGGTCATTACGCGCCTCACCACGCCCAAGGGGGTTCTGCAGGCCAATCGGCTGGAAAGCCTGAAAGGCCAACCTGGCATGTCTGAAACCCATTTTATCAAAACACGGGAAGACGCCGAGGCTTGGCTTTCACTGCCCCTGCCTGAAATCCAGGGTGACGTCAACTCGTTTTTCGAGATGGAGCAAAAAATCGGTGACCGGGGCATTGTGGATGTCAGTGTGGGCTCTAATCCGGCAGGCGTGGCGGTAGAGCTTATGGGATCAGACCCGTTTGCCATGTTCTCGGTTATGGATCGGGACGTGATTCATGCCCTGTGCGCGCGGCAGATGCAAATCACGCTGAACGCGGTAAAATTCCTGTTGGCTCACAAAATTGGCCCATATTTCCGTATGGACGGCGAAGAATATATTACCCCGCCACTCCATGGCCCCCGGGATTTCAACGATTTTAACGTGAAATACGATAAACCTATTATTGATTTGATCCATGCGGCCGGGAGCCGGATGCATATCCACTGCCACGGCCGAATCAAGCAGGTGTTCAAAGAATTTCTCGACATGGGCACGGATGTCCTGCACCCCTTTGAGGCGCCGCCCATGGGAGATATCACAGCCGCCGAAGCAAAAGCTCAAGCCCGCGGCAAGCTATGTCTGGAAGGCAATATCCAAATCGCCGCCATGTATGAGCATAAGCCGGAAACCGTCCGGGCGGAAACCGAAGCGTTGATTCGGGATGCCTTTGACGACCGGCGCGGGCTGATTGTCTGCCCGACGGCCTCCCCTTATATCCGGGGCGCCGGCGGCCAATGCCTTGAGCAGTTCAAGGCCATGATTGACACGGTCGTGAACTGGAAACCGTGAAATATCAGGCCAGACCCAACTCCGCTTCCCTTTCTTTGCGCATCCGTTTAAGTTTGCCTGCCAGGGTAATTTTCTTGACCGGTGAAACGCGGTCCACGAACAGCACCCCGTTCAGGTGATCCATTTCGTGCTGGATGACGCGGGCCAGCATGCCGCAGGCGCGCAATTCCCGTTGAACACCCTGGATATCGAGGAAGGACACCGTAACTTCGGCCGCGCGGTTGACCGGCGCCCAGATTTCCGGAACACTCAAACAGCCTTCTGTCTCGCGCTGGGCCCCTTTTTTGGCCACCAGAACAGGATTCAGCATAACCAGCGGTAACGTCACATCCGGATTCAGGCGCGGGCCATCCGGCACGGCAACGTCAATGGCCGGCGGAAGATCCATAACGCAGATCTGGATGGTTTGGCCGATTTGCTGGGCCGCCAGACCGATACCCTTCCGTTCCTTCATGATCCGGAGCATATCGCCGGAGAGGACTTTGATGGCGCCATCGATGCGGTTGACGATCTCCGCCTTCTGCCGGAGCACCGGATCGCCATAAGTACAGAATCGGTAATTCATGGGAAAATCCTTGACCGTTGCATTCTACTATAATGGGCCTGCCGACGGGGTGCAACCCAAAACCGATCCGCCGTCCGCGCTCATAAATTATCATTATGGCCTTCCGTCATCAGCGAACATGTCATCCCGAGCGAAGTCCTGAAGCATGCGCTTCGCTTAACTTCAGGGCGAAGTCGAGGGATCTCTATTTGTGCGCAACACGTTCGGCTGGAGATTCTTCGACTTTCCGCCACGGGCGGACCCGCCTCTGGAGGGCGCTACGCTACGTTCAGAATGACAGACCAACAGAACTCTGACAGTCGGTTGCGGCCATAATGTTGGTCCGCGCTTGCCAAACCGCGACCATTCCTCTAAAGTTTCGCCATGTCCGAAATTCTGGTTGTTATTCCAACCTATAATGAGGCGGAAAATATTCGGCTGATCACCGCAGCCGTGTTGTCAGCTTGTCCGCAAGCCAATGTTCTGTTCGTGGACGACAATTCCCCGGACGGTACCGGGCGCCTGGCAGACGCCATGGGCCAGGCAGATCCGCGCGTGCATGTCCTGCATAAGCAGGATAAACAGGGGCTGGGCCGCGCCTATATCGCCGGGTTCAAGTGGGCTCTGGAGCGGCATTATCGCTATATCTTCGAGATGGACGCTGATTTTTCACACAACCCCATGGAAATCCCGAAATTTCTCGAGGCCGCCGCAAACGCCGATCTCATCCTGGGTTCCCGTTACATCAACGGCATCCGCATCGTCAACTGGCCGCTCAACCGGCTGATCCTGAGCAAGGGCGCCAGCCTGTATGTCCGCCTGTTGACCGGCATGCCCTTCAGCGACCCGACCGGCGGCTACAAGTGCTTTCGCCGCGAAGTGCTGGAGGCCATCAACCTGGACCGTATCCGCTCCAACGGGTACTCGTTCCAGATCGAAATGACCCATACCGCCTGGAAACTCGGCTTCCGGATCGTGGAAGTACCCATTATTTTTGAAGATCGCCGCTCAGGCCAGTCCAAGATGAATTCGGCTATCGTCCGGGAGGCGCTCGGCATGGTTCTTCGCCTGCGCTTCCGATTTCAGCAGATGAAAAATCCGGCAGTAAAATAACTGTGGCGTGGTTCAACGGTTCACGGTTAGGAGGTTCACGGTTGGGAAATTCGATAGAAAAATCGCCAGACAGTATACCTCCGCCGCAGGCAGCCGCCACGCCCCGGCTGACACTCCGGAATCTGGCGCGCGCCCTGCGGCCCCGGCAGTGGACCAAAAACATCGTGGTGCTGGCGGCATTCTTCTTTGCCCTGGGCGACAAGCAACAGCACCTTTCCCCACTCATGTTCGGCTGGGCCCTGCTGGCCGCGGCCCTGTTTTGCATCACGTCCAGCGCCGTGTATATATTTAACGACATTATTGACCGCCAACGCGATTCCGCGCACCCCGTCAAGCGATTACGGCCCATTGCGTCGGGCGCGATCCCGGTGGCGACGGCCTGGGCAGTTGCGTTTATCCTGCTGGGTATCGGTATGGGCGGGTCCTGGTTTGTGGCGCCGGATTTCGCGCTGATGGTCAGCATGTATGTGGCGTTGCAGATCGCTTACACGTTATGGCTCAAGCATGTGGCTTTGGTGGACGTGTTTGTAATCGCCTTTGGTTTTGTCCTGCGGGCAATTGCCGGCGGGTTTGCCGTGAACGTGACGATCTCCTCCTGGCTGCTGATCTGCACGTTCCTGATGGCGCTGTTCCTGGCCCTCTGCAAGCGCCGGCATGAGAAACGGTTGATGGAGGAAAAACAGCTGTTTAATCTCCGGCCAAGCCTGAATGACAGCGACCAGCGGCTCTTCGATCAGTTGATTGCCATCATGGCCGGCGCGGTTATCATCGCCTACGCCATCTACACCCAGTGGCCGGACACCGTGGCGAAGTTTCAGACCACCCACCTCAGCTTTACCATTCCTTTTGTCATCTTTGGCATGTTTCGCTACCTGGACCTGGTCTATCGCCAGGCCAAGGGCGACCAGCCGGAATATATCCTGCTCACCGATATCCCGCTGATTCTGGACGTCCTCTTATTTGGCGTCTGCGTCTGGTGGATAATTATAGGGAATGGTTGATGGTTGATGGAAAATGGTCAATGGGAAACATGTTCCCGCGCTGGCCATCAGTCCAGAGCTATAGAAGTTGCATACTTCCTGTTTCATAGACCATCAACCATTTCCCATTAACCATTCTTCAGTTGACCTGCTCCCGGCAACTTTGTAGGATGCGTTTTCAATTGCCTTCTTGGAATCACGAGGAGTTGCACCCTATGGCGAAAGCCAGGCAGAATCAACGGTCCGCATCGGCGCCATTCCGTCAACCGACGGACGGAACACACGTTCCCCAGTCGTCGGCGCCCGCCCGCCCGCCTGCAAAGCTGGGCGTAGCACTGCGGGCAGGCAACGCTGGAGTGGTAGCGACTACGGGCAGGCCGACCAAATCCATCCCCTTTTTCAAGCGCTATGACTGGCTGGCATTCGGCATCACCTATATCATCGCGCAGGTGTTCTATGTTCTGACCCAGGCGCCCACGGTCACGTTGGAGGACTCGGGCGAGCTGGTCACGGCAGCGGCCTACCTGGGTGTGCCGCACCCGCCCGGCTATCCGCTCTGGTCGATTCTGGCTTGGCTCTTCACCCGCGTTTTCTGGTTTATGCAATATCAGGGATACCCCAATCCGGCTTGGGCCGTTAATTGCATGTCGGGTGTTTTCGGCGCGCTCTGCTGTGCCACGGTAGCTTTGCTCATCAGCCGTTCCGGACGTGACCTCCTGCGCTCGTTCCGGCACGAGGACGATCCCGAATCAGCCTCAACGGTGGAAAAAGTGATCAGCTGGGCTAGCGGAATTGCCTCGGGGCTGGTCCTGGCGTTCTGCCCGTTTATCTGGTCGCAGTGCGTCATCGCCGAAGTGTACAGCCTGAACACCTTCCTGCACGTGTTGATCCTGACGCTGGCCTACGTCTGGCTGCGCCGGCCCTATGAGAACCGCCTGCTCTACTGGATTGCGGCGCTGTTCGGCGTTACCTTCACCAATTGCCAGCCGATCATGCTAATGGTGCCGGGGCTCATGATGATTTTCTGGGCAGGTGACCGACGCCTCTTCCGGGATTGCCTGGCGGCTGGCCTGGTGGTTATCGGCGCGGTTGTTCTCGCGCAAATTGCTTTTCCGCAATATTCTTTCGGCAATTTTGTCCGGCGTGAATTCTGGATTACGGCAGGCATCGTTATGATGCTGTCGCCGCTCATCCTGTGGGTATTCACCCGCCAGATTTTCTCAGAATGGAAACGCCTGGTGCCGATGATCCTGTTCGCGCTCCTGGGTCTGTCATTTTTCGTCTACATGCCCATTGCCGGGGACTTCAATCCGCCCATGAATTGGGGCTACCCACGGACGTTTGAAGGCTTTCGCCACGCCGTCACCCGCGGACAGTACCAGGCCCTGAATCCGGCACTCAATCCCACGGCCTTCGTAACCCAGTTTGTTGAATTCCTGAGCCAGCTGGAAGACCAGTTCCCGTTCCCGATCCCGCTCCTGGCCCTGGTACCGATTTTCTTTTTCCGCTCCATCTGGCGTCGGCACTGGTCCTGGTTAATGACCACGATTATCGCGTTCATGGTCACCGGGCCGGGCATGATGATCCTCCTTAATCCGCCCCACGATATCCAGTCCCTCTTTATCGCCCAAGTACAGTTTGTCCAGTCCACCGCCATCTACGCCATCTGGGTAGGCTATGGATTTCTGTTCTGCCTGGCTTTCCTTGAACGATTTTTCAAGCACCGCATCGTGCTGGTCCTGGCATTGGCCATCACCATGCTGTCGCCGCTGGGAGGCATCTGGCAGAACTGGTATGATGAAAAAATGATTGCGGCCAGCGGCGGCACGGAATTGCGCGGTCATGACTTCGGCTGGCAATTCGGCAACTACCAGTTGTGCGGCGCCGAGGCCATCACGCGGGAGCTTAAACCTGGCGAACCACCCTTGCCGAACCCGGTTTTCCCGCCGGCCATGACAACCAACGCCGTCTTCTACGGCGGTACTGATCCGGGCCGGTTCGTACCCACCTATATGATCTTCTGCCCCAAGGTGCACCCTGACGTATTTCTGATCACCCAGAACGCGTTGGCCGACAACACCTACATGAACGTCATGCGCGATCTCTACGGCGACCTGATCTGGATTCCCACGCCGCAGGACACTAACTTGGCCTTCCAGTCGTACGTCAACGACGTGCGCACTGGACGCATTCCGTCCAACGCCGCCGTGACCATTGACCCGAGCGGCAAGGTCAGCGTCCAAGGCGTGCAGGGCGTCATGGAAATCAACGGGATCATCAGCAAGTCCATCTTCGAGGCCAACAAATGGCGGCACGACTTCTACGTCGAGGAAAGCTACGTCATCAACTGGATGTATCCCTACCTCTCACCGCACGGCTTGATCATGAAGATCAACAAGGAACCTCTGCCCAAGCTGACCGACGAAATGGTGAAGAATGACATGGATTTCTGGGCCTGGTACTTCAACCGCTTGATGAAGGACCGGAAATTCCAGCGGGACGTCGTGGCACGCAAAACGTTTTCAAAACTGCGTTGCGCCATTGCCGGACTGTACGTTTACCGCCGGATGATGAACGAGGCGGAAATCGCCTTCCGGCAGGCCGTGGACCTGTATCCTTCCAGCCCGGAGGCCAATTTCCGCCTGGCCGACATGTACTTGCAGACGGGCCGGTTTGCCGATGCCCTCCAGCTCATGGAAACGAACCTGGCGAACGATCCCAACAACGACCGGATCACCGGGTTCATTAACCAGATCAAGGACATGGCCCAGATGAACAATCGGGTCAGCCAGTTGCAGGCCCAGCTCTCGAAAGGCAGCGGTACGCTGGATATGGTGTTCGAGCTGGCCTCGATTTACCAGCGCACGGGCCGCGAACAGCCGTTCCAGGATCTGGCCATGCAAGTGCTGAACAATTCGAATATTCCGCCCCAGGCCTACCTGAAAGTGGCCGATTTAGCTTCCAATCCACCACGCTGGCCACTGGTTGCCGAGGCCTACCAGCGCTACCTCCAGCGGGAGAAGAACGACCCGCGCGCATGGCTGGAACTGGCCTGCGCACAGGCCCAGATGGGCCAGCACGACCGCGCCATCCAAACCTTGCGTCAGGCCGTCGCCTGCGGCGGCGAGCCGCTTAAAGACGCGATCCGCAAGGACACCCGCATTGATCCCCTGCGCGGCATGGAAGGTTTCCAGAAGCTGGTCCAGCCGACCCAACAGCCGTTCGCGCCACTGCCGGGCCTGTTCGGTCCGTAACGGAAGCACGTGAAGCGGGGAGCAGGTTTTGCGATGTCCACTGACTTAATGAACACAATATGCGAATCCCGTTTATATTTAACTGTCGCATTACAATTTGTAAAAATATGTGTTTTTAGCGCGCCTATTGTTCATTAAACCCGATAGTTTTACCCACAATTTCAAATTATGCGGAAGACCAGGAATTATATGAAACAAATTATTGTCCCATCGGAAAAAGTGCCCATAATCAATGAGGTGGATATTTGCGTTGTGGGCGGAAGCTGCACCGGAGTGTTTGCGGCGGTCCGCGCGGCCAGGCTCGGCGCAAAAGTCGTAATCGTTGAAAAGCAGAATCGGTTCGGCGGGGTCGCCACCAACGGCCTGGTTCACATGTGGCACAGCATTTATGACACGGACTTTAATGAACAGATCATCGGCGGCCTGACTTATGAAGTCATGGAACGGCTGGAAAAAAGAAACGCGATAAGCCAATTTAAAAATTCCAAAACCTACGCTATCCGGCTGAATTCGGAAGAATTGACCATTGAGCTGGATGAACTCGTGCTTGAAGCAAAAATCAAGCCTTACCTCCACTCTTTCTTTTCGGCGCCGGTCATTGAAAATGGCCGCGTTACTGCGGTCATTATTCAGAACAAATCCGGCCGGGGCGCGGTCAAAGCCAAAATGTTCATTGACGCCACCGGCGACGCCGATCTGTGTCACCTGGCGGGATTGCCGACATATACACCGGCTCACATCCAGCCCCCGACCACCTGCGCAAGATTCGCCAACTGGAACGTTAAACTTGATACAAACAAGCTGATTATGAAACACGCTGCAGAATTCGATCTGCCGGAAGGTTATATGTGGGGCGCCCCCATTCCACCGGACAATGATGTTTTCATGCTGTCCGGCACGCGCGTCGCCGGAAAAAATCCCGCGGATGGAGAACAATTGACCTTCTGCGAGATGGAAGGACGGCGCCAGGTCAGGGCGATCATGGATATCTGGCGAAAATACGTGAAAGGCAAAGGCATCACGCTGCATGCTCTGCCGTCCCAAATCGGCATCCGGGAAAGCAGGCACATCAAGGGAATATGCCGGATCGCCGGGAATGATCTGCTTTATGGAAAGAAATTTAGCGATGCAATTGCCAACGGAACTTATCCGGTGGATATTCATCATCAGTACAAACCGGGCATAACGTTCAAGGAACTGAACGGAACTCAGCATTATTGCCGGCCAGGCAAAGCGGCCGTTGTCAGCCGCTGGCGCAAAAAAACGGCGGATTGCCCGAAATATTATCAGATACCTCTGCGCTCTTTGATCCCGCAAAATTCCAAAAACGTCATTGCCGCCGGCCGCATGCTGGATGCCGACCGGGAAGCGTTCGGCGCTGTCAGGGTAATGGTCAACCTCAACCAGACCGGCGAAGCCGCCGGAGTCGCCGCCTGGCACGCGCTGATTTCAGGCCTTGAGATTGCGCAAGTCAATCCGCGGAATGTCAGGAAAACGCTGGCCGCCGGCGGATCGCGCATGCT
>VSJD01000284.1 GCA_008636095.1 Kiritimatiellota bacterium
TTAGGTCTTGCCCAAATCAACCAGTGCAGGCTAAGCCTGAAATTCATAATGCAACAGGCTCAACCCGTAAAGCGCGGCGGTTTCCACCCGGAACACGGCATTGCCGAAACTGACGAGGTGTGCGCCCGCGTCCCGAAGCGCCGTGGTTTCCTTCTCCGTCAGGTCGCCTTCCGGGCCGATGATCAGCGCGATGCTCCTCGCCGCATGCACGCTTGCTTTTGTCACGGTCTCACGAAACGCTCGGGCACCCGCATGGAGCGAGCCCACTAAACACAGATCGAAACGCGCCAGGTCTGCTGTGATCTCCGGCAGGGAACGCACCGGAAGCACGCTTGGCATCCAGGCAACGCCGCATTGCCGGGTGGCCTCCTGCGCAATTTTTTGCCAGCGGCCGCGGCGCTGTTCGGCCGCGCCGGCTGACTGGCCATCGCCGGTGGACCGGCCATCGCCGGTAGAGAGCCGGATAATGACCCGTTCGGTGATCAGCGGCTGAATGGCCTGTGCGCCCAATTCCACGGCTTTCTGAATGATCCCGTCCATCAGCGCGTGTTTGGGAATCGCCTGGATAAGGGTCACGGTCACAGCCGGCAATGGCGTCATATGTCGCGTAGCGGGCAGGATTCGGACCAGCGCCCGTTTCTGCCGCACGGCGATGAAGGTCGCCTGCGCGGTATGACCCTGGCCGGTGAAAAGGCCCACCTGCTCGCCGGCTCGAACGCGTAACACCTGGACCAGGTGATGCGATTCGTCCGGCGCCAGCTCGATCTCATCCGCGGCCCATTGGGAAGCATCAATCAGACAGCGCATCACTTCTCCGCCTGTTTGCGGCGCTCCATAAATACCTCGGCATGCTTTTTAAACTGGTTGCGCTCCGGATACTGGTCGGCCGCGCAGGTATCCATGAATTCCTTCAGCTTGCGTTTCTGCGCACCGGAAAGGTTCTTGGGAACTTCGACGACGACGCGCACATGCAAGTCGCCGGGACCTTCGCCCCCGAGACCCGGCACCCCCTTGGCATGCAGGCGAAACAGCTTCCCGTTTTCCGTGCCGGGCGCCAGCTTGAGGTTGGCCCAGCCCTCAATGGTCGGCGCCTGCATCTCGCCGCCGAGCAGGGCCAGGTCCAGGGGCACGGGCACTTCGCAAAACAGGTCGTTGCCTTCACGCTGGAACAGGCTGTGCGGCCGAACGTGCAACATGACGTAGAGGTCGCCCGCCGGAGCGCCCCGCGCACCGCCTTCGCCACGACCCGCAAGGCGCAGGCGCGAACCGGTTTCCACGCCCGGCGGAATTTTAAGCGTCAACTGCTTGCGATTCTTGACCAGTCCCGTGCCGCGACAGGCCCGACAGGGATGCGTAATGATTTCGCCGCGGCCGCCGCAGGATGGACAATCCTGCTGGACGTGGAAAAAGCCGCTCGACGTGACAACAACCCCGTGACCGTTGCAATGCCGGCAGGTTTCTTTCTTATGCCCCGGCTCCGATCCCGTTCCGTTGCACGTGGGACAAGCTTCCGAAACGGGCAGGGTAATTTCGTGCTCGGCGCCAAAGACCGAATCCTCAAAATCAATTTCCAGATCGAAGCGCAGGTCCGCCCCGCGTGCGGCCCGCGACCCATCCGCCGCACCCCGCCGCCCCCCGGCACGCCCGAAAAATTCCTCGAACATACCGCCGGCCCCGCCGAACAGGTCGCCGAAAATATCATGCAGATCGGCGCCGTGCGTAAAGTCGCGGGAGAAATCGAATCCACCCGGCCCGAACGAGGACTTCAAGCCGGCATGGCCGAACTGGTCATATTGCCGCCGTTTTTGGGAATCGTTGAGCACCTCGTAGGCCTCGGAGAGTTCCTTGAACTTCTCCTCGGCGGCCTTGTTGCCGGAATTGCGATCCGGGTGATGCTGAAGGGCCAGCTTACGATAGGCCTTCTTGATTTCATCCTCGCTGGCGTTGCGGGACACATTTAACACTTCATAGTAATCGCGTTTGGTTGCCACTTTATATCCTTGCTTAATGCGGGCTTTGCCCGCAACCTAAAGAAAGTCTCACCACGGAGACATGGAGGCACAGAGAGACTTCTCCTCACGTGTTCTCTTCCGACCAATCGTTGCGTGCATTTTGCGCAGGGCGTTGCGCCCTACGTAAAATGCACGCAACACTCTGTGTGGAGCGGAAAGGAGATCAAGGAGACTCACGCTCCGTGCCTCCGTGTCTGTGGTGAATCCCCTCTTGTTTTTTATCGCGGTTCCCAATGTTTAAGGGCTTAATTATTCAGGCATAAATCAGACTGTCTTCATTCTTCATTCTGCATTTTGCATTCTGCATTCTCTTCCGGCGGCGGCCCACTGGACACGATGACTTGCGCCGGACGGAGCAGTTTGTTCCGGAGCATATACCCGCGACGGACCAAATCCAATACGGTCCCTTCCGGTTCGGTCGCGGACGGCAGGGCATTGACCGCCTCAAACCGGTTCGGATCAAAGACCTGGTTTTCGGTCTCAATGGGACTCAGCCCGAATTTAATCAGCACAACCATGAGCTGGTCAAAAATCATGGCCAAGCCTTCCCGGAAGGCCGGGTCCGCCTGGTGTGCGGAAGCCGCCTGGATACCAAGTTGCAGGTGGTCGAGCACTGGCAGGAGTTCCAGTATTAGAGCCTGGTTGGCACTGTCGAATAACTCGTTTTTCTCGCGCAGGGTCCGCTTGCGGAAATTGTCGAAATCGGCCTGGAGCCGCAAAAAACGATCCTGGAGTTGCGTCAGTTCTTTGACCTGGTCGGCGGGCCCGGCCGGCGCCGGTGAAGCAGGCTGTCGCCCACCTGCTATGTTATGCGTAGCATTGCGGACAGGTCCGTCTTCCGTCTGCCGTCTTCCGTCTTCTCCGGTCTGTCGTCCATCGTCCGTCGTCCCGCCTTCGCCCAAGGGGCCTCCACCGTCGCTAAAGCTATGGTGGACAGGTCGGTGGGCAGGCTGTCTTCCGCCATCCGCGCTCTCATGGATGTTATGTTTTTCTTTGTTCTTGCTCATAACTGTTCTTATGGAAAAATTAATTTTTCCTGTTTTCTAATCTGAATCCGGTTTCTGCATTCTACATTCTACATTCTGCATTTTTTCACAATCGGTTTCCAACGACCAATGTCATGTCGTCGTATTGTGCCACATCTCCGGCAAATGCCAATAGTTCTTGTCGCACGCGCGCGACGATGGCCGCAGCGCCTCCGGCCTTTGGCGGGACAGGTCCGGCGCTTGCCCTGAAGTATGCGCTTTGCTTTCCGCCGAAGGCGGATCCGCGTATGGCGGAAACTTCAGGGCTTGCCGCGCTTTCAACGCGGGCGCCAGCCAGGACCGCGCGCTGGAGATTGGCCAGCCCCCATTCCTTGTGCTCCGCGTTCATGGCCTCGGTGACGCCATCCGTGAACAGAACCCACAGATCTCCCGGCTGGAGCCTGACGGTGGCTTCCTGGAGACGACGGTCGAACATGTCGGCATCCACCAGGCCGATGGCGACACCGGCGGCTTCCACGGGAACAGCCTGGCCACCGGTAGAAATCAGGAGCGGGCGAGGATGCCCGGCGCACGCCAGGATGATTTCTGCCGTCCGGGTGTTCAGGATGCAATAGAGCATACTGATGAACATGTCCTCGTGGATGTCACCGATGATAATGCGATTGATGGCTTTGAGAACGGTCCCCGGGCTCAGACACCCGGGGGCGTGAGCCCGGAATACACTGCGGCAGATGGACATCAGAATGGCGCCCGTGACTCCCTTGCCGGACACGTCGGCAATGGTCAGGCCAATATGCTCGTCGTCAATGGCGACAAAATCGTAGAAATCGCCGCCGATCTCGCGGGCCGGCATGCTGAACGCCGCGATCTCCAAGCCTGGCGCCTGGGGAATCTTCGTCGGCAATAGCGCCATTTGAATCCGGCGGGCCACGCGCAGGTCGTCGTCGAGTACCCGTTTCTTGTCCAGCTCTTCGTTGAACTTGGCATAGTAGATCGTGACGGACGCCTGGTCGGCCAGCGCCTGCAGGAGATTAAGGTCCGCCTGGATAAAAGGCGCATCGTCTATCCGGTTCACGACCACGAGAACACCAAGCACGGTGTTTTGAAAACGCATCGGCACCAGCAGGATGGATTGGATCTGGAGGAATTCGCTCCGGAAGCGGGGCACGCGCGGATCGCGCTCGGCGTCTTCGATCAACAGGGGAACACCCTGGGCGGCGACCTTGCCAACAAGGCCTTCACCCGCGCGGGCTGACTGGTCCCGGGCCATCGTTTCCACGCATTGGAAAAAACCATCGCCTGGTTCCGGTTCGTTGTCCGCGCCGCCGGCAATGGGCGGGAACAGTCCTGACACGGCCCGGACACGCAAGGTATCGCCATCGGGTTCGCGGAAATAGATGGCACCCGCGCGCGCCTTGGCGGTCTGCTGGGCATAAAACAGCACCCGCTTCAGCAAATAATCGGTCTGGGGAATGCCATTGGTGGACTCGGCAAAGGCTTCGCTGACGTCATGGACAAAATTAAAGATGATCTCTTTTTCCTGGAGCAGGGCATCACGTTCCTTGCGAGTGCGCCGCAGATAAAAGAACACGGCCAGGGCCGCGATGGTTATAATGGTCCAATAGATCCAGCTCATAAAAATTAATCCGGAATGTGAGCGTTATCTCTGCTTGCTTGATCCGCCGTCCCGCCTTCGCCCAAAGGGCTACGGCGGGCAGGCCGTCGCTTGCCCTCCGAAGCGCTCTGGCGAAGGAGGGTCCGCCGTTCCCGACCATCCAAGAGGTCGGGATCGTCCGATCACACGTCCTCCCTCAGATACGTCAGAACGTCCTTGAATCGGAGCTGATTTTCGGCCGAGACTGCGGCCAGGGTTGTATGCGCTTCCAGCATCACGTGCTGGGTGGTTTGCAGGTCGGCAGACGCCGTGGCGATCGGGCTCAGGGCCCGCGCGGTGAGCGGCGGTTCCACCAACGGCTCCGGTACCGCGCCCAGCCGGCGGCATTCCATTAACTGGTCTAATCCCAGGGTTCTCAGGATCTCGAATAGTTTATCCGATACATTCAACATGAGCATCTTGCCGCCGGTTTGCCGGGCCAGGCGCGTGGCCATGCCGGCCAGGACACCCATAAACGTGCTGTCCATGCCTTCGCAGGCCGAGACATCCAACACCATCCGGGTACAGCCATCTTCGATGGCCAGCGTGCCGAACTGCTTGAGGATCGGGCCAACTTTAAAGGTGGCCCGACCCAGCACGCGCAGGTAAGCGGTCACACCTTGCCGGGCAACTTCAAGCACATGGTCAGTGGACTGGGTTTCGTTCATGGCGGATCGAGCTTTTGGGAAGGTTCGGTTTCACGTTTTGGCCGGCCTGCCGGAGCTAACACCATTACGATTTCGCCTCGCACGGCGCGCGCAACATTCCCCGTGTGGCGCTCCGTCAGCCGCCGGTAAATATCGGCCACGGTGCCCCAAAGACATTCTTCATGGAGCTTGGTCAGTTCCCGGGCCAGGAACAGGTTCCGTTCCGGCAGGAGGGCGTTCAGATCGGCCAGCACCTTCAGACACCGGTAAGGCGATTCCAGTATGACCACCGGAACAGGTTCATCGCGCAATTGTTCCATCCGTTTTTTGCGGGCGCCTTCCTTGCGCGGCAAAAAGCCCTCGCAGTGAAACCCGCCGGTAACAAACCCGCAAAGCGCCATGGCGGCCGTGACGGACGAAGGGCCCGGAATGACCGTAACGGGCAACCCCGCTTTCCGGCAGGCGGCCACAACGCGCGCACCGGGGTCCGAAACCCCCGGCATCCCCGCATTGGTTACCAGGGCCACCATCTGGCCGGCCTGGACGCGTTCCATCGCAACGGGGCCCCGGGACGCCTCGTTAAACTGATGACAACTGATCAGCGCCGCGCGGATCTGGTAGCGATCAAGCAGAATCCGCGTGTGGCGGGTGTCTTCGGCCAGGATAATGTTCGCCCCACGCAGGGTTTCCAGGGCGCGGGCACTGATATCCTCCAGGTTACCGATCGGTGTGCCAACAATATAAAGTCCCGGCTTCATAGAATTAGTGCAAGTCATGGTTGCACAGATATTCCTTCATACCGGTAAACCCTTCATTTGACAATCTTTTTTTCGGCAAGGCGATTTCGATTCATCTTGCTTTTCCAGTCGTATTCTGCCAGAAGGGCGCGTATCTTGCACATGTCGATTCAATAACGAACTGATTAGTAACACACGAACGCAAGGATTACCATGAGCATAGAATTTGACGCTACCCGATGGGGTCAGGTCAAGGAGGTGGCCCGCGAATGGTGGGCGGGGCGGCTGAAACGACCCCTGATCCAGATCCGGCTGCAGGGACGCGACCCTCAGCGGCCGCCGCCACGGCACCCTTGCCTGGGATTTACCGCAAGATATATCGAGTCCGTGACACCGGAAGAAATCGTGGATGTGTGGGACTATGAGTTGTCCAAAACAGAATATCTCGGCGACGCCTTCCCGGATATCTGGCCGAATTTCGGGCCGGGCATCATCGCCGGTTTCCTGGGCGCCCGGGTCATGCCGGAGGAGCATACGGTCTGGTTTGAGCCGGTTGCGATAAAGATGCCGGCCGAACTGCACTTAGCCTGCAATCTGGAGAATCCGTGGTTCCGCCGCGTGCGCGATATTTGCCGTGCGGCGCAAGAGCGATGGCAGGGACTGGTCCAGGTCGGCATGACCGACCTGGGCGGCAACCTGGATATTCTGTCGTCGTTCCGCCCAGGCGAGTCGCTCCTGCTGGATTTATACGATCACCCGGAGGATGTTAAGCGGTTGACTTGGCAGGCGCATGACGCCTGGTGGCAGTATTTTGATGAACTCAACGCCACGTTGCGGCCGCTCAATCCGGGCTATACCGCCTGGACGCCGATTTATTCGGAATCTCCTTATTATATGCTCCAATGCGACTTTGCCTACATGATCGGTCCGGAAATGTTCGATGAATTCATCAAACCGGAACTGGCGGCCTCCTGCCGCCGGCTGGGAAATGCTTTCTATCATCTGGACGGTCCCGGCCAGCTCTGCCATCTGGATTCCCTGCTGGCGATCCCCGAGTTGAAAGGGGTTCAGTGGATTCCGGGGGCCGGCCAGCCGGATGCTTCGCACTGGCCGGAAGTGTACCGGAAAATACGCGCTGCCGGCAAACTGATTCAAGTGGTCGGGGGTATAGCCCAGCTCGATGCCGTGGCCCGCCAACTGGGGTCGGCCGAAGGGATTATTGTTTTTGACACACTACCGCTGTCCCGCCAAGCCGAGGCCGAAGCGCTCCTCAGGAGATACGGCGTTACGTAACGGACGCGGCTACAGCAGTCGGCTTCCCAAAAAAACCTGAAAAAATGTGTTGATTAGCCAACGGGCTTTGTTATATATTTTAAAAGCAGTTAATGGCATGGTTGGCCCGGCCTGATCAGGCCGCTGCCAACGGGAGTCTTCATGTTTCAATCCAAATGGATAATGCGAAGCTTGGTGATCCTGCTCTTTGCGCTGAGCGGCACGGCGCTGGTGCTGGGCATTATCCTGTTTCAACAGCGCGAGACGCTGAAAGGCCGGACCCAGAAACTCGAAATAGCGGCCAAACAGGTGGCGGCCACGCTGGAAAAAGACGACACTAATCCCGACGTCAAGCTCACTCTTCCGGACGATCAGCTCAAGACTTACCATGCGAAACCAGGCGGCCCGCCGACCATGGATGGCCCGCTCAACCAGATGGTCAACGCGGCGCAACATCAACTGACCCGCTTGAACAATACCCGCACGGAACTGGCCGATACTAAAATCACGTTAGCCAACACCTGCGAAACACTAAGAACCACTTCCAACGACCTGGTGGCCGCCCAAGGTACCATCAAGGACCAGAACGTTACCATCGAGGCCCGCAATGCGACCATCAATGAAAAAGAAGTGGCGATCCAAAAATTGGAAAAGGAAAAGACCGATCTGCTGGCTAACGTCGAGACCTTGAAACAACAGACCGACGATTTGGAAGCGGAAAATCGCGATTTGACCGACGCCAACGCCGTTTTGCAGGCCAAGGTCGTAGAGCTGGATAAAATAGTCAATCCGGAACTGCGCAAGGCCGCCATTCCCAAGGGTCAGTTAGGCATCGTGGCCTACGTGAACCCGGAATGGAACTTTGTGATCGTGAGCATGACGCCGCAAAACGCCAAGCTTATAATGCCGGACCTGGACCTGCTCATTCATCGGAGCGACCGGCTTGTCGGCAAGGTGCGCGTGCAGACCGTGGTGGACAACCTGGTCGTGGCCGAGATCGTGAGTGACTGGCAACAGATGCCATGCGCGAAGGGCGACTATGTCATGTATTAAAACCGCCGGATGGGTAATTGCACTGGCCATCCTGGGCGGAATGCTTGCGGGATGCTCGACGGCCAGTGATCAGTCCGACGTTCCCTGGAATGTACCTCAACCCTGGGAAGGCGCCCCCACCCTGCCCGGCGCCACGCAGTAGAGTTTCGCAAAGCGAAACACACTGCATGGCTGTCCTGAAGCGCTGCCCAGTAGCGTGCCGACTAAAAAGAGGCTCTGCTACAGGGTGTGACGAGTCTGCGAGGCTCTACTTCAGGGCGCTCAGTAAGAGTTCCTGGTTCTTCGTTCATTGTTCTTCGTTTCGGATTAATCCGGTAACTGTCAGAAAACAAGAACCAGGAACAAAGAACTTTCCGAAGCTGCCTGTTTTACTTTTTCATCTCCAGCAGTTTCTCGGCGATTTGCACGGCGTTGGTAGCCGCGCCTTTGCGGATGTTGTCACCGCAGACGAAAAGGATCAGGCCGTTTTTCACGCTTTCATCAAGGCGGATACGGCCGACAAAGACATCGTCCTGACCGGAAACCTGGATCGGCATCGGGTATAGGTCGCTCTCCATGTTGTCCATGACCTTGACGCCCGGCGCCTTGGCCAGGATGGTGTGGGCCTCGTCCGGGTCCATGGGACGGTCAAATTCGATGTTCAACGCTTCGCTGTGGCCGTTCATGACCGGCACGCGCACGCAGGTGGCACACACCCTGATTTTTTTATCCTCGAAAATCTTGCGGGTTTCATTCCGCATTTTGATTTCCTCGCTGGTGTGGCCCGGGTTCTCCGACTTGAAACCGCCTATTTTGGGAATCACATTGAACGCGATTTGGTGCGGATAGGCACTGTGTTTCAACGGCTGGCCCGCGGCGTAAGCCTTCACCTGGTCCTCCAGTTCCTGCATGGCGTTGCGACCGGTGCCGGAGACAGCCTGGTAGGTGCTGGCGATAAACCGCCGGATACGCGCGACGCGGTGCAACGGCGCCAGGGCCATCAACGCAATGATCGTACTGCAGTTTGGATTTGAAATAAGGCCCTGGTGTTTTTGCAGGGCGGGCGCATTGATCTCGGGAATGACCAACGGCACCCGCGAATCCATGCGATAGTCGTCGCCGTTATCAATCACGATGACACCCTGCTCCACCGCCTGCCAACCGAACTGCTGGGACGCGCCCTTGGCGCCTTCCGTGCCCGCAAAAAAAGCGAAATCCAAGCCCTTAAATGCTGCGACGGAAGCCGGCACGACGTGAAACGTCTCACCGTTGATGACTTCATCCCGTTCGCTTCGCGCCAGAACGCGGATTTCCTCGGCCGGAAAATCACGTTGACGCAGGACCTTGATCATTTCCGCGCCCACCGCTCCGATGCCGACAATGCCAACCCTATATTTTTTCATGACACTTCCTTCTGCGCCTGTACGCGGTCTTGATCATGTAGCCGCGGCGATGACGCCGTGGCCGCCGGAGGAATTCACGCCCTCACGGGCACGTCTACCAGAATTGAATTTCCTGCGCATCAAGCATCAACCGGCAACGCCCTTGGCCACCATGTCGCCGACTTGCGTGGTCGAGTAGCCCATCTTGCCGGCGCCCAGGTTTTTGACCTTATGCGCAGTAACGTCCATGACCGCTTGTTCCACGGCCTGGGCCGCTG
>VSJD01000350.1 GCA_008636095.1 Kiritimatiellota bacterium
CGATCTCGCCAAGTTCGCTCAGCATCATGCCACCGGCGCAGATGGCGGCCAACGGGTTTATGACGTTCAGGCCCGTATATTTGGGCGCCGAACCGCCGATGGGCTCGAACATACTGACGCCTTCCGGGTTGATGTTGCCGCCCGCGGCGATGCCCATGCCACCCTGGGTCATGGCGCCCAGGTCGGTAATGATGTCACCGAACATATTTTCGGTGACGATCACGTCAAACCATTCCGGATTTTTCACCATCCACATGCAGGTGGCGTCCACGTGGTAATATTCGCGCTTGATGTCCTTGAATTCCTTCTCGCCCAGTTCGTTGAAGGCCCGCTCCCACAGGTCGAACACGTAGGTCAACACGTTGGTTTTGCCGCTGAGCGCCAGGGTCTTGCGCTTGTTGCGGCGGCGGGTGTAGTTAAACGCATACCGCAGGCAGCGCTCGACCTGGAACCGCGAATACACCATGTTCTGGATGGCCACCTCCTGCGGGGTCCCCTTCATGGATATGCCGCCCACGCCCGTGTACATACCGCCCGTATTTTCGCGGACCACGACATAATCAATTTCCTCGGGACCCTTGTATTTCAGCGGGCAGTCCACACCGGGAAACAACTTGACCGGTCGCAGGTTGATGTATTGGTCCAGTTCGAAGCGCACCTTGAGCAAAATACCCTTTTCAAGGATACCCGGCTTGACGTCCGGATGCCCGATGGCCCCCAGATAGATGGCATTAAACTGGCGCAGTTCGTTGATTACGGAATCCGGACAGGTTTCGCCCGTCCGCAGATACCGGTCACCACCCAGGTCATAGTTGGTGAAATCAAGCTTGAATTGGAAGCGCTGGGCCGCCGCGTTCAGCACTTTCAGGCCTTCACGAATTACTTCCGGCCCGGTGCCGTCACCGGGAAGCACGGCAATTTTGTATTGTTTACTCATAAAACTCCTGTGTTTACGGTTGTTTAATGGGTGTTAACTATGCCAGAAGCAGGCAATGGCGCAAGCTTTTTTGTTTGATAACTTTTTTGTTTGACACAAGCGCGGCGCCGGGCAACCATGAATACCGTTCTGATTAATCAGGCCTTCGGTAACCTTGCCGTTCTATCTTGTTTGGGTTTCATGTAGCCGCAGGCGTGAGCCCGTGGCCGCTGAAAGAATCCACGCCCTCATGGGCGCGGCTACAAACCGCGAGATTGGCCGCCACAGGCGCAACTTTGCCGTTCTACGAACGGCCTCTACAACGAATTGGTGTAGCTGCGGTTCGTTAGAACCGCTATTACAAAGGGTATATTATGAAACTGATCCGATTCGGAGCGGCGGGCGCGGAACGGCCCGGCATCTTGCTGGAGAGCGCGGAGCCTGAATCCAAACAAATGTTTCTCGATGTCCGCGCCATGGCGTTTGATATCGAGGACTATAACGAACATTTCTTTGCCCATTTTGGGCTGGAGCGGCTGGCCAATCTGCTCCGGGAGCCCGGGCGCAGGCTGGTCCCGGCCGAAGGTGTGCGCCTGGGTTCGCCCGTAGCCCGTCCGGGCAAAATCATCTGCCTGGGTAAAAATTACGCCGCGCATGCCCGGGAGTTTGACGCTAAAATTCCGGAGAGCCCCATTTTATTCAGCAAGGCACCAACCGCCCTGATTGGGCCGGCCGACCCGATTATCCTGCCGGAAGGCGTGACCCAGGTGGATGGCGAGGTGGAACTGGCCGTGGTGATCGGTAAGACCGCGCGCCGGGTGGCCGAAAGTGATGCACTGAATTATGTGGCCGGTTATAGCGTGCTGAACGATGTCACTGACCGCGAGGCCCAGCGTGCGGCAGGCCAGTGGTTCCGGGGCAAAAGTCCCGACACGTTCTGCCCATTAGGCCCGTTCCTGGTCACCCGGGACGAAATTCCCGATCCGCATCGGCTCAAATTGACATCCAGCATTAACGGCCGGATGCTCCAGAACGGCAACACGGCCGACCTAATTTTCAACATCTCGTTCCTGATTGCCTTTATCAGCGCAACGATCACGCTCCAGCCCGGCGATGTGCTCGCCACGGGCACGCCCGCCGGCATCGGCTCTGCGCGCACCCCGCCGGTCTACCTCCAGCCCGGCGACCGCATCGAATGCACCGTCGAAGGCATCGGGCGGCAGAATAATCCCGTGATGAAAAACCGATCGTAGGGATGCGAGCTTGCCACGCAAAAGCGTGGTCCCGCACAGCAAAGCTCTCCCAAAATCTCCAATTTCAAATTTAGAGTTTCCATTTTCCAGTCTTAATTCTCAGTAGTTCCCTTCTTTCCGCCACACGTCGAGCATGAGTTGGTAGCGTGCAAGACGCATTCCGGTATAGATGCAGTTGCTCGTCGCAAAGATGTATCCACCGCCGGGCATGCCGTGCTTGAGCGCGTAGCGCGCGGATGCAATCACCTCTTCATCCGTGCCGTTGTCGAGTTTCCCGCAATTCACGTTTCCGATCAGGCACAACTGCTTGCCGTACCTTCTCTTGACCTCGGCGATATCCACTCCAGCCTGTGGATCGATCGAATGGAGGGCGTCAGGGCCTGCCTGCACGAGTTGATCGATGATCGGCATGATGTTTCCGTCGGTGTGTTTGATCGTGTAGAACCCCATGTCACGATAGGCCTTGATCAACTTCGCCAAATAGGGTATCACGAATTCGCTGAATTGGGACGGACTGAGAAACGGACCGGTGTTAAGGCAGTAGTCCGCGCAAAGGGCAAACCCGTCAAGTCCCCCGTGCTTTCGGAATCGCTCCGCCCGCGCGACTGCCCTGTCAACGTTTGCCTGTGCCTCCGCCTTTACCTTTTCAGGTTCGTCGGCAAGGCGGTAAGCAAATGAAACCATGTGGTTGCCGTCCGGAATACCGAAAGTAGCGTCCCCATGAAGCATGAGGAAATACTTATCACCGCTTCTTTCCCTTACCAGATCTATGAGCTGTAATATCTCCTCATCCGTGTTGGGGTTCGGATGCAGGAAGATCGCGTTCTGCTCGAAACGTTCGGCCGTGTCAACGAACAGATCGGCCATCTCTTTGCGGTGCAGCTGGCGCTCTTTTTCCTCCATCTGGTCCCACTGGGAGTAGTTGCGATGGCTGGGGTGAATCTTGCCGAATGCTTCCATTGTCAGGAAGAACACCAGTTCCATGTGCGGGACCCTGCCGGTGAGCGGCCTGCATTCCAGCGCCGCAATGAATCGTTCCCGCGGTGTTTCCATTGCCTTTTTCTTGCGTCCTTTGAGTTCGCTTATGGCCATGTCCTTCCTTCTCCGTCTTACATTTTCAACTTCACCGTTACGATCTGGAACGGTTTGAATTCCAGCACCAACTTGCCGTTCTTCATGACCAGCCGTTTTTCTTCCTTCTCCATCAGGTTGGTCTCGAAAACGCGTTTGACAGGGAGGTTTGTGACAAATTCATGCCGGCCGCGGCATCCGTGGGCTTCATACATTCGCACGATTAAGCCGTTGTCGTCCTCGGCCTTCTTGACCGTTTCGATCACGATGTTGCCGCCCGAAATGCTCATGCAGCTCATCCTTGCCGGCAACCGGCCGCCTTTGGCATTCACCACTTTCGCCGTTGCCGGCACATTGAGTTCATAGCCCTCCCGCACCACGCCATTCGTATAGATCCCAGCATGGGGCAGGATTGCATACGTGAACTGATGGGTCTTGTTGACGTCCGCGTTCTTGCCGGGCGACTTCGGCGCCCGGAGAAGGGTGAGACGCATGACGTTGTCGCGGATGTCGTGTCCGTACTTGCAGTCGTTGAGCAGCGCCACGCCATAGTCGCCCTCCGCCAGATCAGCCCATCTCTGGGCCGGGACTTCAAACATCCCGAAATCTTGCGGCCGGTTCCAGTGGGTTGGACGCTCGACGTTCCCGAACTGAATCTCGTAGCGGGCCTTGTCGGCGCGCACATTGACCGGGAAGGCCACTTTGAGCAACACATCTATCTCGTCGCCCCATTCCACCGTGGTGACAAAGTCGACGCGCGCCGAACCCGCCGTCAAAACCACGTCCTGCACGATCGTCGACTTGCTGATCGATCGCGTGAAACGCACCACGGAACGGACGGCGCCGCGTTCGATAACCTTGGCCGAGAGGAGTTTTCCGTCCGTGATCAACAGCTTGTCATTATAATATATCTCCATGTCCCAGGCCGGGCCGCAGGTCGCCATTTTGTCTTCAAAGAGCATGAAGCGGTTGCCGGACTTTCCGCGTTCCAGTACTTCCCGTTGTTCCTTTTTGTCAAAGATGCCGCGAACGCGCCCTAGCGCGTCGAAATCAACCCGTACCAGGTCGTTTTCCATTCCCTGTACCGTCGCTGCGATTGCCGGCGTGTCGGCCTTTCCGGCACGAACGTGGAAGACACTGTATCCTATCGACGGTATGCGACCCCGGAAACTGGCACGGCCATCGGAACACAGCTGGACCGGCGACTCTCTGCCGTCTACGTCAACCGCCACATATGACGTTCCTTTGCGCACGCGGTTCGATTTAAATGTCACCGTATCGCTGCGTTCCCACGACAGCGAGTTGAGGACCAGAACGGGAAGGCCGTCACCGCGTGTATCGATCTTGGCTGCCAGGGAAGCAACGGCGCTGTTCTTCACCGCCCGACCTTTTGAAAATATCTCATTGTACTGCCGGTACGAATCGGCATAGACCTCGTCGATGGAACTGCCGGGAATGATGTCGTGGAACTGGTTGAGCAGCACCAGTTTCCATGCTGCATTCAAAGTCTTCTGATCATAACTGCGGCCATAGGCACTTCCGAGCGCAGACAGCATTTCCGCATCACGGAGAAGCAGTTCGGCCTGACGGTTGAACTTCTTGTTATAGGCCTGGGTGGTATATGTGCCCCGGTGCATTTCCAAGTACAACTCGCCGGTCCATTTCGGGAGATCGGACGATTCCTTCCGGAGACGTTTGAAGAATTCCTTCACCGTCATCGGTTCGAGTTTCGGCATGCCCTCCAGATTGCGATACCGGCGCATCCGTTCGAGCATGGGACGGTTAGGCCCGCCGCCGCCATCGCCGAAGCCGAACGGCACGGCCTGGATGGAACACCGGTCCTTCTCGCGGTAATCGTTGGCGGCCGTTATCATCTGGGCGGCATCCAGTTGCGAGTTGTAGTCGTCGACCGGCGGAAAGTGGGTCAGGACGCGAGTGCCGTCGATCCCTTCCCAGTGAAACGCATGATAGGGGAAGTGGCTGAACTGGCTCCACGAGATCTTCTGCGTGAGGAAACACTCGATTCCGCTGCGCTGCAGGATTTGAGGAAGGGCGGCACTGTAGCCGAACACATCGGGAATCCAGAGATCGGTAACCTCGTAGTTAAAATCTTCCTTGAAGAACCGCGTGCCGAATAGGATCTGGCGGACAAGACTTTCGCCGCTGGTGACGTTGCAGTCGGGCTCAACCCACATGGCGCCTGTTGGAACCCACTGGCCGGCCTTGACCTTCTGCCGGATCCGATTGTAGAGCGCCGGATATAACCTGCGGGTGTATTCATAGAGTTGCGGCTGGCTCTGGACGAACTTGAACTCCGGGTAACGGTCCATGAGTTCCAAGACATTTGAGAAGGTCCGTCCACATTTACGCATCGTCTCGGCCAGCGGCCAGAGCCAGGCAACGTCGATATGCGCATGGCCGAAACAAGCTATGGTCTGCGCCGAGGCGGTTGCGCCGCAGTCATAGACTGGCTGGAGTGCTTTCCGCACCTCCCCTGCCTGGGAGCGGAGTTCGGCGTTTGACGGATTGCCATAGTTAAACAGGTCAACGGCCTTGTTCAGGGCAAAAATTATTCTCGCCCTCCTCGTATCGTCTTCGGACAAACTGTGAAACACTTTGGTGCCAAGCCAGTTCCTTGTCTCCGTCGGATCAATCATGCCGTAGAGGGCAGAGAGATCCCAGAATGCGTCCCACACCTCTCGGTTGAGAACGACAAGTTCCGGCTGACGTGCCAGGCGCTGGGCGTAGTCTCCAAATGCCGCGTTGGCGCCCGCCTCGACATACAGCTCGAGCCTTTCGCCCCCGCCGGCCCTGTCGAACAGAATATATTCCCCCCGGTTGCGGTCCAGGCCCTGTACCGGCTTGCCGTCGCGGAAGATGATGCATTCACCATCAGGTAGGAACCTCAGCGCGACCATTTCGCCCTTGAAGGCGGCTGGAACCCGGGTACGAATCCGGAACCAAGCGGTGCTCCACGGTTTGCCCCAGCGCAAGCCGTCCTTTGCAATCCTATATCGAAGTTTTTTCGCCGCGCCGATCGGTAAGTGAGCCATCGTTTGCGAGACCGCGAAGTCGGTCACGGGCGTCGCGTTCGCCCAGATAAACCGCTCATTGATCTCGCCGATACGGTTTCTGATTTTTGAGATATACAACTTCTCTAATCTCTTCATTCCTTGTTCGGACATGGCATTGTCTCCGTTATGTTACTAAACGTTCAACTGCTTGCATTCTCAATGCCTATATCCGCCGGCTTTCAACTATGTCCGGCGTGGCTGGTAAGACGGCAAGCGTGCGCAGGCCCTGGGGGGCTTGGATTTCCATGACCACCGGCTGGCCGGGGAGAAAGTCGCTGTAGCGCGCGCAAAGCGCGGCGGCCTGCTGAAGTTCGTCTTCCGTAGCGGCGGGGGCCAGGATGGCGCTGGGACCCGGTACATCCTTGGCCTTTAGCAGATATTCGCCGGCGTTGCGTTCCTTTTCAAGCTGTTCGTTCTCCGCCTGGTTGCGTCCCACGATCACCCGTACCGCGCCCACCCGGAAATGCCGGCCTAAGCGCAGGCGCAGAATCGGGATGATGTCCAGGCCCTCGTGGGTTTTCAAATCCTTGAGACGTTTGCCGTACGCGGGATCGGTCAGCAGACAGCCGCCGGCCGGTTGGGGATAGTCCGTGATACCGAGTTCGCGGGCCAACGCCATTTGGGGCTTGCGGTTACGGCCTTCAAACGCCAACAACCGTGCGCGATCCACCCAGTTCCGCTTTTCCGGTTCAGTCTCCGGCAACAGCCTGGCGCTCAGCGGCCGCAGGAGATAATCGCCGACACCCGATTCCGCCGCTACCTGCTGGAGCGCCTTGCGATGCTGGGACATGGGCCGCTGGTTCAGTACCTCGCCGGTGCTGACAAATTGAAAACCGCGTTCCCGTATCAGTTCGCCCGCCCGCCGAACCATGGCAATGTGGCAGTCAATGCACGGGTTCAGCCCGGCCCCGAATCCATGCTTTGGGTTAGCAATGAGGGATAGGATGGTCGGTGTAAAATCTTCAATTAACAGCGGAACGTCCAGTTGACGGGCCGCCCGTTCCCCCGCCTGCGCGCCGAAAAAAATACTGGTGAACGTCACTCCCTGTACTTCGATGCCCTGGGCCAGCAGTAACCGCACGGCCAACTGGCTGTCCAGCCCGCCGGACAACAGGCAAAGGGCACGGATGGGTTTGGGATTATCCTTGGTGTTTTTCATATGCGCTGATTCAATGCATCCGGAATTACGATATCAGATAACAATGACGCCGTCGGGACGGCGGTGTCCACCGTGGACAAATGTTTATAATAAATTCTTTCCGCTAGAGAGGCGGATCCGCCTCCGGTGGGCAATCCATGTAGAGCCGGTTTTACACCGGCTATGATAGCCGACATAAAGTCGGCTCTACATCAATCAGTTGCGCGTTAGTCGCCTAATTACAAGAACAAATGGGTCACCTCGTCAAAACCGGCAGCCGTCACCTCTGGTTTTTCCGGACCCAGCATTCCCATCCCATAGGTCACAAAGACGCTATGAACACCCGCGCGGTGCGCGGCGGCGATGTCGGTGTGATTATCGCCGACCATCCAGGTATCCACGCGTTCGCCGCCGACGGCTCGCAAAATAGCAAATACAGCCTCCGGGTTGGGCTTTAAGGGCACACCGCTGTCGCCGCCGATGATGCTGGTAAAGAACGCATCAATTTGGAAGTGGCGCAGAAGATCGTGGCAGGCGCCAGCGGGTTTATTGCTTAGCAGGGCCAACGCATGACCGGCGGCCGCCAGGCAAGCAAGCCCCTCCCGAACGCCGGAATATAGCGTGGTCTCAGCATGGATGTGCTGACGGTAAAACTCGCTATCCAGCCGGACCGCTTCCTCCAAGTCCACGGCAAAGGGGGCATCTTGCAATGAGCGGGATACCAGGTTGCGGATGCCTTCACCCACAAAACTGACTACGGTCTCGACCGGCAGGGGTCCCAAGTCGTAATGCCGGCGCATCAGGTTGATGCCGGTAGCGAGATCCCGGCGCGAATCAATCAGCGTGCCATCGAGATCGAAAATGAGGACCTGTCGTTTCATTCCAAGTGCAACAGTTTTACCGCGTTCACACGGGCAATCTTTTGGAAAACCTGTTCGTTGATCTTTTTTTCCTGCCTGAATTTCAGGAGCAGGCCGATTTGTGGCGGTGTTTCGGCATTCGGATCGCAAATGTCGGTCCCGAACAGAAGCCGGTCCTGGAACTCGTTGAGGAATTTCACGGCATAGGCTGGATCCCGGTTAAGCGCGTTGAACCCGCTTCCGGCGGAGAGATCACCATACAGGTTCGGATAGCGTCGCATGAGTTTTGGCACTACGCCTTCCTCTTTGAGCGGATACGAAGGGTACCCCGCCCGATCGCCCGGCGTTTCCAGCGGCCCGATTTCCGCCCAGAACGGCGGGCCATGACCCAGAAAGATCAGCCGGTTGAATCTCTGCAGGCAGAACTCCAACTGCGGCAGACCCGGATCATCGTAAAGGCCATAGCCGTAGCCGATCGTGGTTCGCAGATCAAAGCACAGGGGAAAGCCCACATCCTGCACATGTTTGAACATGTTTTGAACCAGCGGATCAAGGAATGGCAGGTTGGGCATGAATTCACCGAAACCCTTGACCCCGCGGTCGCGGTAATAACGCAGGAGATCGCCAAAGGGCGCGTCCGCGGAATTGGTCAGCGCGCGCGGATCCACATTGCAGAAGGGAATAATCCGGTCGGGATGCTGTTCCGCCATTTCGATGACATCATCATTGGATTGCGGCAGGTAGGTTTCCGGCCCCACCAGCGGCTGGATGCAGGCCTTCTCGATGTCGTCGCGGTCATAGAGGGCCAGCATTTCATCCAGAGTCGCAAACCGATTGGGAAACGGACACGGTTTCCGATACGCATGCCCGTGAATATCAATAAACATGGGGCGCCTTTCATAAGCGGCCTGAGGGCCGCAACCGCTTTATTATAATCTACGCTCTACCGCGTCGCCACGTAGCGTGGCAAGCGGCCACTTGCCTGGCGACGTGGCGCTCCACGCGCTTCACTTGATGACGCTGGGCGTGGCCGCACGATCGTAATTGAAGACACAATCACCAGCCGGCATGGAGGAGAGCGGCTCAAGTTTAGCGGCCAGTTCGGGAATATTCCGGATCCTTCCTTTCAGGTAATCATCAATCCGGTTGATCAGGCCATCCAACCGCGCCTGCAGGCCGCCGTACCGGCATTCGAGCACTTCCAGGCCGAACGGTTTGTATAGACTCAGCCAGAGCGCACAGTGTTCGTCGCGCAGTTTGGCTACCGCCTTGTTCAGGACCTTGACATCCTTGGTCAACTGCCACAGGCGGGTATGATTCCCGGCCCGGTAAGCCAGGGCCAATTCGCGGCGCAGGTTGCATTTCAACGCCACCGTACGCGCCACGAGAGCGGGGAACAGGAGCCGCCGGTTGGCGGGTGCACGCCGGGCCGCGCGGAGCAGGGTTTCCGCCAGCTTTTCGTAGTGCGCTTGCAACGCGGGCGGATTCTTGATCAGCGGATCAAAAATACTCAGCAGTGGGTCCTGCCATAACAACCACTTACTGGCATTGCCATGGCTCGTTTTGGGATTGCTGATTTCCGGAATCTGGTCCAGATTGCAGACCTTGACCCAGGTATCGAACTCGGCGTTGCAAATGCCGCGGAAATTGGCACGCAACAGTGTATCGTCCACGCGGTCGGCATAGCC
>VSJD01000351.1 GCA_008636095.1 Kiritimatiellota bacterium
GTGTTCCGCGAAAAACTGAATACCGGGCAGCGCCGAGAAGAGATCGCATTCCATGCCGTCATCGCCCCACAGGGTTGTGAACGCCTGGCGCAATTTCTTGTTTTTGCAGGCGCGCATGGCGGCCTCGGTGGTGGTGAACGAGAACGGCAGGGCCGCCCAGAAATGGTTCCAGGTCCACACGCCGCCGGCCATGATCGGCTCCGAGCCCAGGGAGCGATGGCGATCAATCCACTCCTCGTAAAACTCGACTTCGGTGTGATAATAATCCCAATACACCAGGTCCACATCGCGGGGAATGCCGGCCACAACCTTGCGCGGAATCTTACTGGCGCGGTCATAATAGTCGTTGGTCTTGGACCCCAGCCGGAAATACATGTCGCTCCAGATCATCGGCCGCACCCCCAGCTTCCGGCACAGACTGCGCACGCGTTTTAAATGCCGGTTGATGATGGCAAACGGACTTTCATCGCCAAACTGCGCGCGGTAGCGGCCGGTGCCAATACCGTGGGCCTCATCCATGCCGATGTGGATGCGCCGCGAGTGAAACGGCGCCGTGGCAGCATCAATCATTTTTTCCAGCAGGATATAGGTCTTATCGTCATTGGCCAGGATGACGCCGGCGGTATCGCGATAGCCGGCATAGGCCGGCCATTGCAAAATCTGCTCCAGATGCCCCAGCGTCTGGATGCACGGGATCATTTCGATGCCCAGGGCTTCGGCATAGGCATCCAGGTCCTTCAACTCATCCCAGGTGTAGCAGCCGCGCAGGTAGCCGAAAAACGGCTCGTCGGGCACTTCGTACGTGTCCTCGGTGTAGAGCATGCACATATTCAGGCCCATCAGCGCCCAGCGGCGCAACAAAACCTTGGTCATGTCCGGCCGCAGGACCCCATTGCGCGAACAGTCCACCATGACGCCCAGCATATCGAACTGCGGGGTTTCGGTGAAATCGGCCCTGAGGGCGACCGGCCCTTCTTCGCCCATCAGGCGACCAAGCGCGCGGAACGCGTCTGTTTTGCGTCCGTATTTTACGACGATCCGGGAGGGCGACTTCACGACCGCCAGGCCGCCCTGCTCCCGCGCCGAGTCCTTGACAAAAACCACCTTCTGGGCGCGACTGGAGGCCGTGAAACGAGTGGGATAGTCGGCCTTGATTTCGCCAAGGCCCCGCCGTAGTTCCGCGGGGCAGGAATTCAGATCGAGAGTGAATGAATGCATGCTTTTACTCTTTTCTAATATTTAAAACTACTGGCGCCGATAAACTCCCTGAGAATGGAAGTGGGCGGTACATCATATTTCGGAATTGCCAAAAAGTTTAGCAGAAATTCCTGGAGCCGTCGAGCCTCTGCATATTCGGGGTCCGCGGGCTTGATTTCCATCAGGAGCGGTTCGACCAACGGCTTCAGCACGGCCAGCTCGTAATCCAGGGCCGAGTTGAAGGTGGCATCCGCTTTCGCCTGGTGCGGAAAAATCCACGTTTTCTCACCGCGCCGGACGGATGGCCACATGCGCAAGGTAGCCAGCGGGGAATTGCCTCGGTAGGCATGATCGCGCACTAGCCGGCGCATCAGGCGATTATCCGTCGTAGAAATCCGGTTACCGGCGTCAATGGCCAATTGGGTCAGGGCGCTGATGTAAATCGTAAATTTTTGACGTTCCGGAATCCGGTGGGTAAAGTGTGGGTTGAGACCATGAATGCCTTCCACGATCACGACCTGGCCGGGCGTCAGCCGCAGGCGTGTTCCGCCGCTCTCGCGCCGCTTGCGCTCGAAATTGAAGCGCGGCAGTTCCACGGTTTTGCCCGCAAAGAGCTTCAGCAGGTGCTGGTTGAAGAGTTCCACGTCCACGGCTTTGATATGTTCATAGTCCGACCCACCGACCGCGTCGCGGGGCGTATCGGCATCGTCCACGTAATAGTTGTCTAATGAAATCATGACGGGGCAAAGTCCGTTGACTTCGAGCTGAACGGCCAAACGCTTGGCAAACGTGGTTTTCCCGGCGGAGGATGGCCCGGCCACCAGGATCAGCCGGACCTGCCGGCGGAGCGCGCTGATCCGGTCGGCAATCCGGATAATTTTCTTTTCGTGAAACGCTTCCTCGATGCGCATGAATTCACGGACATCGCCGTTCATAATCAACTCGTTGAGCCGCCCAACGTTCGTCACACCGAGGATGCGGCCCCAGGTCTTGTGCTCATTAAATATCTGGAAGAGATGCGGCTGGTCCCGGAAGGGCGTCACCCGCCGCGGGACTTCGCCAGAAGGCAGTTGGAGCACCAGGCCCGGCGGATAGTGAATCAGCTTGAAATAGTTCAGCGCGCTGGTGCCGGGCGCCAGCGGGCCATGGGCCAGGTCCACAAAGCGGTCGCATTCATAAATCACGATCTTGGGCGGGTTGCGGAACCGCAACAGGTTGACCTTGTCCTGCAGGCCGGCCTTTTGAAACCGCTCCAGGGCATCGGCAAACGCCAGTTTGCGGCGACGGATCGGCAGGTTGCGGGCAACGAGCCGCCGCATGGCCGCCTCGAGCGCGGCCACCTGGCGGGAACTGAGCGCGCCGCCCCGCCTACCCGCCGTGGCTTCGAAGCGGCAGAATAAGCCGGTGCCCAGCGAATGTTCGATCGAAAACCGGCCGTCCGGGAACAATGCCGCCGCCGTTTTGGCCAACAGGAAAGCCAGCGAATCGCGATAAATCCGCATACCCTGCGGATCGGTCATGGTCAGGAAGCGAACCTCGGCATTGACTTCCAGCGGGTAGGTCAGCGACACGATGTCGTTGTTCACGCGGGCGCCGATGAAGGGCAGACCTCGCGCGTCACATGGCTTCTTGAGCAACGTGCCGGCCGGCGTGTGCGGCCGACACCGCCGCCGCGTGCCGTCTTCCAGCGTTATGCGAATCAGGTTCATGGGAGCAGCCGGATACCAGACGCCAGACATCAGACACCGGATGATAATACCCGAGTCGCTTGTAAAAGTCCGCTTTTGCAAGCAGAATACAGAAGTCGGTAGTCAGGATTCAGAATTTTTACGCTTGATAACGCGATTATTGTCAATGAATTGCATTTATTCTGGATTCCTGCCCGCAATGCTACGCATAGCGTTGCAGGCGGGCTGTCTCCTGAATCCTGAATTCCTGCAAAACGTGAGTTTTGCAATTGATTCTACCGTCAGGCCTTCCGGCCGGCCACACCCTTGGTGCCCTTGTTGATTGTCTGGGCCGCTTCCCTCGGGCGTAACGCGCGCACGGCCTTGCCGGCACGCCACATTTCCGAATTCCCCATGGTGTTCAATTCTTTGGTCAGCCCATGCTGGTAGTTGGGTTTGCCGCAGGTGGCAATCACGCGTCGGGTTTCCTGGCCGGACTTGACGGCGTTATACAGGCGCTTGAAAACCGGCAGGGTGGCCGCCTTGAATCGCGGCTTCCAATCCAGCGCGCCGCGCTGGGCCGTGGCCGAGCAGTTGGAGAACATCCAGTCCATGCCGTTCTCATCCACCAGCCGGATCAGGCTCTGGGTCAGCTCCTCCACCGTTTCGTTGAACGCCTCACTGGGGGTGTGCCCATGCATGCGCAGCACGTCGTATTGCGCTTCCATCACGCCCGCCAGCGCGCCCATCAGGACGCCGCGCTCACCGGTAAGATCGCTGACCACCTCGCGCTTAAACGTGGTCGGGAACAGGTACCCGGACCCGATGCCGATGCCGACAGCAAGGCACCGGTCCTGGGCGCGCCCGGTGGCATTCTGGAACACGGCAAAACTTGAATTGATGCCGGCGCCGGAAAGAAAGTTGCGGCGCACGGAAGTGCCCGACCCCTTGGGCGCCACCATGATGACGTCCACGTTCCTGGGCGGGACAACCTTGGTCTGATCTCCGAAGACAATGGAGAAGCCGTGCGAAAAATACAACGCGGCGCCGGGTTTCAGGTTCCGCTTGACCATCGGCCAGATCTGCTTCTGGGCAGCGTCGGACACGAGCATCTGGATGATGGTCCCGCGCCGGACGGCTTCCTCGATATCGAACAGCGTTTTACCGGGTACCCAGCCGTCCCGGCGGGCGCGGTCCCAATCGCGCGGGAAGGCCGGCGACTGGCCAATGATGACCTTGAACCCGTTGTCCTTCAGGTTAAGCGCCTGGGCCGGACCCTGGACGCCGTAGCCGATCACAGCGATGGTTTCATTGCGCAGGATGCGTTTGGCCTTGGCCATCGGGAATTCCTTGCGAGTCACAACCGTTTCCTTGACACCGCCGAAATCAATGCGAGCCATAATGATTCCTCCTTTTTGTTTAATCCGCTTCTGTTGCAAACCCAAATTAGTATGCACCGACTCCCATAAATGTCAGCCACGACCACGTCGCCTTTGGCAAATGGCCCAGCGCCCTCATCGGGTTATATTTCAGCGGAACCAAAGTCTAATACTAACCGGTTGGCCGCCGAAATCAACACCAAACGAACAATAATCGTAAAAATTTGGCGGGGAAATATTTTGATTTGCTTTATTTGATTATTTTCCGCCACAGGATAAGTCGAATTTGAGTTGCCACGCCGCCCCGATCGCAAAGTGCATCGGGGCGTAGTGACGCGGCGGGCATTAGCCCGCGTCAGGTCAGCACAAGCGCGTGTTTCAAGACGAAATAGATCAGGGCGGCCAGAAGCGCGGAGACGGGAACAGTAATCACCCAGGACATAAAAATACGGCGCACGACCTTGAGGTCAATGGCGCCGAATCCGCGCGCGAAGCCGATGCCCATAACCGCACCCACGAGCACGAAGGTCGTGGAAACCGGCAGGCCCATGAGCGAGCAAGCAAGCACCGTGGTGGCAGTGCCGAATGCGGCGCAAAACCCGCGCGTAGGTGTCATTTCCGTGATTTTACTGCCGACGGCTTCTATGACCTTGTACCCATAAGTGCCCAGGCCGACCACAATGCCGAGCCCGCCGAAGGCCAGAATCCACGTTGGTATGGTCATGGTTTCCGTCATCTTACCCTGCACGGCATTCAGAATCCCGGCAACTGGCGCGATGGCATTGGCTACGTCGTTGGCGCCATGGGCAAACGCCATATAACAGGCCGTGACAACTTGCAGCCGCCCGAACCAGCGTTCGACGACCCGGAATTCGCCGGCCATGTCGTTCACGGCATACGTACGCCTGCAGGTCAGCCGCCGGCCTAACCAGCCGGCGCCGACGGCGATAATCACGCTGGCGCCGAGGACCAAGGCCGGCAACGGCAGAGTTAAAGACATCCCATCGGCTACCAGGCGCCGCAACACGTCGCTGAGAATCGAATACGCGAGAATTAACACCACGGCCGCTACGCCGATGGGCACGGCCACTTTGGCGCTTTCAATGGGACGCCGGCTGGCCAGGACCGTCTTGCGGATCAAGCTGTATAACAGGTAACCAAAGAGCGCCCCGACCACCGGCGACACAAACCAACTGGCCGCAATCCGGATCAATTTATACCACTGGATGCTGTCCGGCCCATGAGCCACCACGCCGAAGCCGATGACCGCCCCGATGATGGCGTGGGTGGTGGACACCGGCTGGCCAAAATACGTGGCCAGATTCAACCACAATGAAGCCGCCAGCAACGCCGCCAGCATGCCGACGGCAAAGTCCATGGGCGAGGCCATGAACAGAACCGGCCGGATAATCTCGCCCTGAATGGTATTGGCCACGTGCGAGCCGATGAAAAATGCTCCGGAAAATTCGAAAATTGCCGCCAGCAACAATGCCCGCCGCATGGTCAACGCTCCCGACCCCACGGAGGTGCCGAAGGCATTGGCCACATCGTTGGCACCGATATTCCAGGCCATGTAAAACCCGACGGCCAAAGCAACAAATAACAACAGGTGCTCCATCATGCAGCGGTTTCCCGTAAAATCAGCGTCGCAGAATCATCAGTCTCAGGCTCTTGCCGACGTTTTCGGCATGGTCGGCAATATGGGTCAAGGCGCCGCATAATTTTTCAAGCAGGATGATGGTGACGGCATCGAGACCCTCCACGGAATAATAGCGCCGCGCGAAAGCCCGGCTGAGCCGGTCGGACTCCCATTCCATGTGGCAGATTTGCTTGATTTTCTCCAGGACCGCCTCCGCTTCAAGCCCTTCAAATGATCCCTTTTGCAGCATGGCCAAATGATCGGCCACATCCAGCAACGCTTCACTTACCTGCAGGACCTTATTGACCAGGGCCATAAAGTCCGGTTGCAGGTCCGGGGGAATGACAATCTTGCGGAAGGTGGCCACGACGGCGAAATCTTCGGCGTCGTCGCCCATCCGGTCAAGCTGGCTGACATAATTCAGGATATCCTCGCGGGCCACCGGCAGGAAGAAGCGCTTCGGCAGTATTTGGCGAATGTTGTCCTTCAGCAAGTCGGCCTCGTATTCGGTCTTGGACACATACCCCTGCAGTTCGCGGATGCGCGGCGCGTCGCCGGCCAGGATCGCTTCCGTGATCGGCCGAATCAATTCCACGCACTCGTGGATTTTGCGGGCGTGTTGCACCAAGTGCTCAAACGGCGATTCTCCAAACAGGTTTATCAGTGTGCGCATAATACCTTTCCTTTCTGATATGAGAACTGGCGGCTATTTTTTTGGTTTTGGCTTGGCGGGCGCCACCGGAAAAACCATATCGGTTATGCCGGCCTTCCGGCAAGCTTTTTGTCAGCGCCCACCCCTTGTCCCCGCTGGCGCCGCAAAGGCCAGCGCGGCGCAACCGATCAGGCCGGCATCCTCGCCCAGCACCGCCGGAATTACGCGAATGCGCTCGGCAAAAAAGGGATGCAGGCGTTCCCGCAGATGGCGGCGCAGGGGATCGAACAGGACGCGGCCGCTCTGGGCCACACCGCCGCCGACAATAATGACTTCCGGCTGGATGAGATAGGTCACCGACGCAAACGCCGTGGCCAGGCAATCGGCCATGGTATCGAAAATCTTGCGCGCCAGCGGATCGCCGCGCTGGGCGGCCAGGGCGATCGTTTTCGGGGTTAGGCGCTTCAGGTCGTTTTTTACCAGGCCGCGTAACACCGAGCGGCGCCCGGCACGCAGAGCCCGCGTAGCAACGGCCACAAACCGCATGTTGCCCACATACGTTTCCAGGCCGCCGCGGCCTTCGGGGGTACGCCGGCCATGTTGGTTAATAGATATGTGGCCGATCTCGCCGGCCATGGAATAGGCGCCGCGATATAGATGCCCGTCAATGACTACCGCGCCCCCCACCCCGGTGCCCAGAGTGGCGAACACGGCCTGGGAAAAGCGGCGCCCGGCGCCATAGGCGCATTCACCGAGGGCCATGGCGTTGACATCATTGTCCACGAAAGCGCTCAGGCCAAACCGTTTCCTGATCATTCCGGCCAGAGGCACGCGCGTCCAGCCGGGCACGTTGGTCAGATTATAAATATAGCCGCGCTTAAAATCCACGAACCCCGGCACACCAACGCCGATGCCCGCCGGGCGGCGGCGGCGTCCGGCGCCAAACCGGCGCAGGCATTGACCGACAAAATCCAGCCACGCCGAGCGGGCGCAAATGTCGGCCGTCGCCGCCTGGACCCGGTCAAGGACTACGCCGGTTTCGTCCACCAGCCCGGCCTTGACGGCCGTTCCGCCGAAGTCAATACCGATGGCCACACGTTGGTGATGGGGTTTCATACAACACAAAGAATTAACGTAAAGTCGCAAAGACGCAAAGAAATAATTATGACCGCGGTCACTTCATGATTTTTCGGCAAACATTCAGGATGGTGTCTTCCAGTGATGCGGCAAACGGGAAAAGAGCGTATATTTTCGGCGCCAGATAAGCGGCATAATCAGCCTGATCAGCATAGGCCGTTTTAGCGGGCCAATAACCGGTATTGCCGTTGGCATAGCCGATTGTCAGCAGGGGTGAATCCAGCCTTCGTCCGTCTGAGGCGGACTTCGGCGGAGTAAACAATTGCGGGCGCAGTTTAAGGCCGTATTCGCAAAACACCTCAGCCGGTAGCGCGATCAGATTCATTCCGTTCAGCCGCATGGCCTGGATCGGAATATTATCCAAATATGGATACCGGCACAAACCGTCAAATTCCCTATCCGCGGCCTTATGCCATTCATCCGCAAATTTTTTAAACGCTGCATTGTTTTCCCTGGCAAGTATGGCCCTGTATTCACTATCTATCGTTGTCTTATCCGGCGGAACTTCCAACGGAAGCGAGATTCTTTTTTCAACCGCCGCCAGGGCGGTTAATTTTACCGACTGGCCGTTGCGCGCAATATTCAACAAATGCTGTTTTAAAGTCAGCCCGTATAAATCCAAATCGGCCGATGTGCCTGATCCCCACTTGTGCATGTAGCAGATGGGATCAATGTCGCCGCAAAAGCCCTGGAAACAGACACAGCGATATCCATCCCGCTCCATGGCTTTGACAACGGCCCCCGGCCAGTCGGCCGAGACGACCGCGCTGGGGCCCAGTGTTACCGCGTGACAGGAACAAGCTGATAAGCAGATGGGAAAATCTTTCCGCTCAAATATTATGGCGGAAAGCGTCGGATCAATGGGATTAAATGACCTAAAACGGCGATTAAATCCGATGGGCTCCGCCTGTTCTGAGCCGGTTCTCATTGCGCATGGACCACGATCAAGCGCGGCGCGGCGCGCCGCCGCCGCGATTAATTCCGGAAGACGCCGAACGTATTCCGGTGCGATTTCCCCGCAGCCGCGCACGAATTCGGAAGCGGGACCAGAATGCGTATGCGTGCAGGCCAGGAGAACATTGGCGATCGGAACATGATGCTCAGCGGCAATCGCCTTGCGGATGGCATCCGCCGTGGCCACGTCAAACCCGATCAGATCGCAGGCAATCAGAATAAGCAGTGTTCCACCGCCGGAAACGCATACGGCCCTGGCTTTTAAATCGTCTAATACTGTTTCCGCCCGGCGTTCGCGGTAAAATCCGTAACCGCACAATTCCACTCCCATCGGAGGCGTAATAACGCTCTCGCCGTATCCGGCAATGAGGTCACTCATGACGCAATTCTTTCCTGTGTTCCCAGACCTTGGCAACGGCCGCGATGATATCTTGCATGTCGGAGGGTTCGGCCAATAAATCTTTCTGCACAATCCAGCAGGCTTCCTTGCAGATCCGCTCGGAATTTGGACACGAAACCCGCGTGTAATCAATTTTTTTGCCGTAATAGGGACAGGATAGCGGACAATAGCGCGGGCCTTTGCCGCTTTTTTGGAACAACGGATTTTTATAAAGCGGGATGGGATAGCCGCTCCAAACCGATATGCCTTCCGCCTTTAACGCGTTGAGGAACGTTTCCCGGCTGACGCCGCCCCATGCTTCGGTCACAAACCGAAAAATATATAAATGATAAGACCGACGTGTAACCCTGGGATCGTTTTTCAACAACGCGATGCCGGGAATATTTTTTAACCCCTTGTCCAGCAAGACGGCGTTTTTCTGCCGCTTGATGGTCTGTTCCTTCAGGCGGGTCAATTGGCCCAACAGAATCGCCGCCTGCAGTTCGGTCATACGCAAATTGCTGCCAAGCAGATAATGTTCATAAAAGGCCTTGCCTTTGCCGCGTCCGCAATTGGAATAGCTTCGGGCAGCATCCGCAATTTTCTCATTGTCGGTCAATAGGATGCCGCCTTCCCCGGCAGTGATGTTCTTGCTCATCTGGAAGCTGAATACGCCGCAATCGCCCAGCGCACCCGTGCCCTTGCCTTTCCATTGACTCCCCCAGCTGTGGCAGGCGTCCTCAATAAGACGCAGTTTATGTTTGCGCGCCAAGGCTTTGAAGGCGTCCACATCCACCGGCAGGCCGGCAAAGTGGACCGGCATAATGGCCTTGGTTTTAGCGGTGATGGCTTTGGCCGCTGCCTTTGGGTCCAAGTTGCCCGTATTCAAGTCAATATCCGCGAACACCGGAATTGCGTTCACCTTCAACACGGCGCTGGCCGTGGCCATGAAAGTGTAAGGCGGCACGATTACTTCGTCGCCCGCGCCGATCCCGC
>VSJD01000320.1 GCA_008636095.1 Kiritimatiellota bacterium
AGGCCAGCAGAGCGATTTCTATCGCCACCGTGCCGTTCGTGCAGGAGACGCCGTACTTGGCGTTTTGGAATGCGGCGTATTTCTTTTCAAACTCCGCCACCTTTTCCCCGTACCACCATTTGCCGCTGTCAAAGACGCTCAGAAGATTCTGACGTTCCTCTTTGCCGATTACCGGCCACTTTATCGGAAATGGTTTCGTCCGCACCGGTTTCCCGCCTGCAATGGCCAATCGATTTTTTGCGCGTGTATTCATTGTTTTTCTCCAATATGTTTTGTTTTTCGGCAGTAAACATCGCATCATAATCCGGAAAATCAGGAACGCAATGTTTGAATTGTTCCGTGAAAATATCCTTTATTCTTATTTTCCAAACAATCGCTCGGCGTTGCGGGTGGTGATTCCCGCGATCGTTTCCCAGGGCGTGTGCCTGATCGTCCCCAGCGTTTCCGCCACGCGGCGCACGTGGGCCGGCTCGTTCGGTTTACCGCGAAACGGCTCCGGCGCCAGGTAAGGCGCATCGGTCTCGATCAGCAGGCGATCTTCCGGCACAAGGGCCGCCACGGCCAGCAAGCCCCCGGCGTTTTTAAACGTGATGATACCGCTGAAACTGATACAAAATCCCAGCGCCAGGAGATCGCGGGCAAATACTTCGCCGCCGGTAAAGCAATGCATCACGCCGATCCTATCAGGCGCCCCGCGCCAGGCGGCGGCATGCGCACGCAGGGCGGCCAGGGTTTCGGCCTCCGCATCGCGGGTATGCACGCACACCGGCAGGTCCCGACCTCTCCGAGAGTCGGGATCCCGTGCCAGAAGCAACATACGCTGGAAAAGTTCAATTTGTGCCGCAACCGTTACGCGGTCATGGTGAAAATCCAGCCCGATTTCGCCAATGGCCACAACCTCCGGCGCTGCCAGCATGGTTTCCAGCTCATCCATCGTCCGTTTTCCGTCGTTCGGTGTCCGGTGTCCGTCGTCTGTCGTCTGTCGTCCGGCGACCGTCTGGTCGCGGTTGTAGCCAACGGCCACGCGAATACGTCCCGGGTAAGCGCGCGCGATTTCAAGCGCGGTGCGGTTGGCGGCCGGCGAGCCGCCGATAGCGATCATGCGGCTGACGCCCGCCTGCGCGGCGCGCGTCACGATGGCGTCGAGCGTATCGCCCGCTTGCATTAAACCATCAAAATGAACATGCGTATCCGTCAGCATTATTTATTTTCCTTGTTTGTTAACCGCACCCAAGTAAACTGTTTATAGTTCAAGCCGTAATAACGTGCCAGCCTTAAAACTACGGAAAGGAACGGGAAATGCATACGGTTATAACGGGCAAGGGTGGATTCCAACTCGCGGCAGGCGTTTTTTGCGCGGTGGGCCTGCTGATGGCGGCGGGAACAAGTTTCGGGCAATATGCCGAAGACGGGTTTGATCCGAATATCAACGGTCCTGTGTATGCGATTGCGACCCAACCGGATGGGAAGATTCTTGTCGGGGGTTCTTTTCTGACCATCGGCGGCGTAGCGCGAACCTACGTGGGGCGGATTTTAGCCAACGGGAGACTTGACACCACCTTCGCCCCGGGCGTTATTGCCCCCAGTTCCATCCAGACCCTCGCGCTCCAGTCGGATGGCAAAGTCGTGATCGGCGGCGAATTCAATGAAGTCGCCGGTCAGGACCGATATAATATAGCCCGCCTGAATGCCGACGGCAGTTTGGATGCGTCTTTCAACCCGGGTGCCAATGGTAATGTTAATACCCTCGTTGTTCAGGCCGACGGTAAAATCCTGGTCGGCGGCGAATTCGTCAACCTCGGCGGCCAGGTGCGAACGTTTATCGGACGGCTGAATGCTGATGGTTCTCTGGATGATGCGTTTAATCCGGCAACGGACGGACCGATTAACGTGATCGCGTTGCAGGCTGACGGGAAAATTCTGGTCGGCGGGTACTTTTCTGTGATGGGCGGACAACCCCGTGCGTGCATCGCCCGGCTTAATTCCGATGGCGCTTTGGATTCTACATTCGCCTTGACCAACGGCACCGATGATGGGGTCCGTTGCCTGGCGATCCAAGCCAACGGCAAAATTCTCGTCGGCGGGGAGTTTGAAACCATAGACGGCCAGGCACATAGCGGCATAGCCCGGCTGAATACCGACGGATCCCTGGATACTTCCTTTACCGCGGGCGTCAATAACACCATCCACACGCTGGCGGTCCAGCCGGATGGCAAGATTCTCGTCGGCGGCGTGTTCACGACCCTCAACAATGTGGCCGGCATCCACCTCCACATTGGACGATTGAATCCGGATGGAACTCTGGATACAACTTTTGCCCCAACCGACGGCGCAGACGATACGGTGATGGCACTGGCGGTTCAGGCGGACGGCACCGTGCTGGCCGGCGGATATTTCCACAAGATCGGCGGCGTGGACCGCAATCATATCGCCCGGCTCTATCCCGACGGCCGCACTGATCAATGCTTTAATCCTGAGGCGAATGCTTCGATCGTCGCGTTCGCCATGCAGGCGGACGGCAATATCCTGATCGGCGGCCCGTTCAATTCCCTGCATGACGTAGTTAATAACAGACTGTATATCGCCCGGCTCTATAACGACGGTGCACTGGACGCCGCATTCAACCCCGGCGCCGGTTCCTGCGTCTACACACTTGTCACACAGCCGGACGGAAAAATTATCGTCGGCGGGATTTTTGCGACCCTGGCCGGAGGAGATCGCAACAACATTGGCCGGCTAAACAGCGATGGTACCCTGGAAGCCGCTTTTAATCCCAATGCCCAGGGAGCTGTTCACACCGTCGGCCTGCAGGCGGACGGCAAAATCATCATTGGCGGCAGTTTCACCAAAATCGGTGATGTGGAACGCAATTATATTGCCCGGTTGAATGCCGACGGCTCCCTCGACACGACTTTCAATCCCAATGCCAATTTTTCCGTCTATGGCCTGGCAATTCAGGCCGACGGCAAAATCATCATTGGCGGCGTCTTTACCAAAGTGGGCGACGTAACTCGTAATCACGTCGCCCGGCTCAACGCCGACGGTTCCCTTGACACAGCGTTCGATCCCAATGTCAACGACTTCCTCTATAGCCTGGAGGTTCAAACCGACGGCAAGATCATCATCTATGGCGAGTTTACCAAAACCGGCGATTTGGACCGCAATTATATTGCCCGGCTGAATACCGACGGCACGCCTGACACTTTGTTTAATGCCATGGTCAACAGTGTAGTCTACAGCCTCACGATTCAGACGGACGGCAAGATCATCATCGGCGGCAGTTTCACCAAAATCGGCGACGTGGATCGCGTCCGCATCGCCCGGCTCAATACCGACAGCAGTCTGGATACCACCTTTGACCTGACCGATGGCGCCCTGGACACCATCAATTCCCTGGCTTTGCAGACCGATGGCAAGATTCTCGTTGGCGGCAACTTTCTTAAGATCGGGGGCGAGAACAGAAAACATATCGCGCGCATCGCCAACACCGAAGCGGCCTTACAATCCTTGAACGTCAATACCGCAGGATCGACCATTACCTGGACACGCACCGGAACCTGTCCCGAAGCCTGGCGGACCACGTTTGAGCAATCCACCGACGGCACAACCTGGACCAGTCTGGGCACCGGCACGCGCATCACCAACGGCTGGCAGATCACCGGCGTTGTCTTGCCTGTAAAGCAGATGTTCTACATCCGCGCCCGCGGCTACGGCATTGCCAGTGGTCCGTTCAATAATTCCGGTTCGCTCTATGAATCCGTACGCCTCTGCTATTTGCCGAACCGAATTGACAATGATTTTGACGGCGATTGCAAATCCGATCTGGCCGTGTACCGTGACGGCTATTGGTCCATCTACTTGATGGCAGGTAGCGTTCTTTTCACCAACGCTGGCGAATGGGGCGGGCCGGGCTGGACTCCTGTGCCAGGGGACTATGACGGTGACGGCAAGGCCGACCTGGCCGTATATTGTGACGGCTATTGGTCAACCTACTCGTTGACCAACGGCATAATTTCCCTTAATACTGGCGTCTGGGGCGGGCCGGACTGGACCCCTGTGTCAGGGGACTATGACGGTGACGGCATTTCCGACCTGGCCGCGTATTGTGACGGCTATTGGTCCATCTACTCTCTGGCGAATGGAACCATCCTCTCCAACGCTGGCGCCTGGGGCGGGCCGGGCTGGACCCCTGTGCCGGGTGACTATGACGGCGACTGCAAGGCTGACCTGGCCGTGTATTGTGACGGCTATTGGTCCATCTACTCTCTGGCGAACGGAATTATACTCCTTAACGCCGGCGCCTGGGGCGGACCGGGCTGGACCCCTGCGCCAGGGGACTATGACGGTGACGGCATTTCCGACCTGGCCGTGTATTGTGACGGCTATTGGTCCATCTACTCGTTGGTGAACGGAATCATCTTCATCAACGCCGGCGTCTGGGGCGGACCGGATTCCATCACGGTGTCAGGGGACTATGATGGTGACCGCAAGTCCGACCTGACCGTGTATCGTGACGGCGATTGGTCCATCTACTCGTTGGCCAACGGAATTATCCGCCTCAACGGTAGCGCCTGGGGCGGGCCAGGCTGGATCCCAGTGCGTTAAATATTGTCCATGGATGTTTTCACCAGCCCGTACCTTGAGGAACGGTTACGGACGGAGGAAAAGTTGCTGGTGGTGAATTCGATTTCGACCGTTTTTGCCGTTGCTGTCTATTCTTGCGAAGGTTCAGTGGTTCGCGGCTCAATGGTTTTGGGCGAAAAGTTCTTCTCGCAAGGCCCATGACTGGCGAATGGTTTCCGTAATGGCATGCTGGCGTGCCAGCTTTAAAGCTATTGAAAGGAACGGGACATGAATACAGTTGTAACAGCTAAGGGTGGGTTCCAACGGACAGCGGGTTTGTTTCTCGCGGTGGGCCTGCTGATGGCGGCGGAAACAGGTTTAGGGCAATATGCCGAAGACGGATTTAACCCGGATGCCAATGATTTTGTGTATGCGATTGCGACCCAAGCAGATGGGAAAATTATTCTCGGTGGCAACTTCGACACCATCGGCGGCGTGGCGCGGACATCCGTGGCGCGGGTGCTTCCCGACGGCAGACTGGATACCACCTTCGCTCCCGGCGTCATCCCCAGTAGCATAGTTGAAGCCCTGGCCATCCAGGCTGACGGCAAGGTTATTATCGGCGGCGAATTTAGTGAAGTCGCCGGGCAGACCAGATACAACCTCGCCCGGCTTAATGCCGACGGCAGCCTGGATGCAGCCTTCAATCCGAATACGGTCGCTACGGAAGCTGATAAATCGATAGCTGCCCTGGCAATTCAGCCGGACGGAAAAATTATCGTCGGCGGTTTCTTCGTCAACCTCGGCGGCCAGATGATATCTTTCATTGGCCGACTGAACGCAGACGGCAGCCTGGACACCGCGTTCAACCCGACAGCCAACGGCGATGTTAACGCTATTGTCATCCAGCCGGACGGAAAAATTCTGGTTGGCGGCGATTTTTCGTCGATCGGCGGCGCCGCTCGTAGTTACATTGCCCGACTGAATTGTGACGGTTCGCTGGATACTTCTTTTGTCGTGACCAACGCCAACAATGAAGTTTACTCCCTGGCTATCCAGGCCGATGGAAAAATTCTGGCGGGCGGCCTTTTCACCACAATCGGCGGACAAGACCGTAATTTTATTGCCCGGCTGAACACAGACGGTTCCGTAGACACAGCCTTCAACCCGAACGCTAATGGTGAAGTCATGGCCTTGGCCATTCAACCGAACGGTAAGATTGTTGCCGGCGGCACATTCACAACGCTGGGCGGAACGGCTCGGATCCGGATTGGACGCTTGAATCTGGATGGCACGGTGGATGACACATTCGAATCACCCGGCGGGGTCAACGGCCTGGTGTGTACGCTGGCCGTGCAAGCGGACGGCAAAGTACTGGCCGGCGGTGTTTTCACAACGCTGGGCAACGTGTTGCGGAATTATATCGGCCGGCTCTATCCCGACGGCCGCACCGACCAGGATTTCGATCCGGCGGCCAGTCTCCCGATTTACGCCATGGCCCTGCAGACGGACGGCAATATCTTAATTGGCGGTCCGTTTCACTCCCTGCAAAACGGCGCGGACCTCCGCCAGCACATCGCGCGAATCCATAACGACGACACAACAGATACGGCTTTCGATCCCGGCGCCGGTGATACTGTCTATGGCCTGGCAGTCCAATCAAACGATATGATTGTCGCCGCCGGTATATTTCATACCCTGGCCGGCGGAGTAGAGCGCCTGAATTTTGGCCGGCTTAGCGCCGATGGAACTCTGGACGCCGCCCTCAATCCCGCGCCCAACGCGCCGGTTTACGCGCTGGCCATGCAAACCGATGGGAAAATAGTTGCCGGCGGCGGGTTTACCAAGCTCTGGGGTGAGGATCGATTCTATATCGGTCGCTTGAACGCCGACGGCCCCCTGGATTCGTCTTTCACTTTGGGCGCCCTCGCCTTGGTAAAGACCGTGGCGATGCAACCCGACGGCAAGATTCTTGTTGGCGGCGCTTTTACCACCTTGGGCGACCAGCCGCGCCTTTACATCGGCCGGTTTAACGCCGACGGTTCGCTCGACACATCCTTCGATCCCGGCGCCGACAGTACGATCTTTACCATGGCGGTGCAGGCCGACGGCAAGATTATCGTGGGCGGCGCTTTCACCACCTTGGGCGGCCAGCCGCGCAATTGCATTGGCCGGCTCAATGCCGACGGCTCACTCGACACCGAATTCAATCCGAATCTCAACGTCGGTGACAGTGTCCTTTCCATTGTGCTACAGGCTGACGGCAAAATTCTGATCGGCGGCTCGTTCACCACCGTGGGCGTTGTGCCTGTGGCTTGCAATAATATCGCCCGGCTCAATGCCGACGGCTCTCTGGACACCACCTTCGATCTAACCGATGGCGCCGTCAGTGTTGTGTATTCGATGGCGCTTCAAACGGACGGCAAGATTATCGTGGGCGGCGCTTTCGACACGATCGGCGGCAAGGTCCGCAAGTATCTCGCCCGTATCGCCAATACCGAAGCGGCCCTGCAATCCTTGAGTGTCGGCAACACGGGCAATGCCGTCACTTGGACGCGAACCGGCACCAGCCCCGAAGTCTGGCGGACGACATTCGAGCAATCCACGGATGGCACCGCCTGGACCAGTCTAGGCACCGGCACGCGCATCACCAACGGCTGGCAGATCACAGGACTATCCCTGCCGTTCAATCAGATGGTTTATATCCGTGCACGCGGTTATGCCGCTGGTGGCATATATAACAGCTCCGCTTCGATCTATGAATCCGTGCGCCTCTGCTATTTGCCGAACCGAATTGACAATGATTTTGACGGCGATCGCAAGTCCGACCTGGCCGTTTACCGTGACGGCTATTGGTCCATCTACTTGATGGCGGGTAGCGTTCTCTTTACAAACGCCGGCGTCTGGGGCGGGGCGGATTCCATTCCCGTGCCCGGGGACTATGACGGTGACCGCAAGTCCGACCTGGCCGTGTATTGTGACGGCTATTGGTCGATCTACTCCTTGGCAAACGGAATCATAAGTCTCAATGCCGGCATCTGGGGCGGGCCGGACTGGACCCCTGTGTCAGGGGACTATGACGGTGACGGCATTTCCGACCTGGCCGCGTATTGTGAAGGCTATTGGTCCATCTACTCTCTGGCGAACGGAACCATCCTCTCCAACGCTGGCGCCTGGGGCGGGCCGGGCTGGACCCCTGTGCCGGGTGACTATGACGGTGACGGTATTTCCGACCTGGCCGTATATTGTGACGGCTATTGGTCAATCTACTCTCTGGCGAACGGAATTATACTCCTTAACGCCGGCGCCTGGGGCGGACCGGGCTGGACCCCTGCGCCAGGGGACTATGACGGTGACGGCATTTCCGACCTGGCCGTGTATTGTGACGGCTACTGGTCCATCTACTCGTTGGCAAACGGAATCATTCTCCTCAACGCCGGCGCCTGGGGCGGACCGGATTCCATCACGGTGCCAGGCGACTATGATGGTGACCGCAAGTCCGACCTGACCGTGTATCGTGACGGCAATTGGTCCATCTACTCGCTGGCAAACGGAATTATCCGCCTCAACGGTGACACCTGGGGTGGGCCGGGCTGGACCCCGGTGCGTTAAATATTGTCCGTAACTGTGGACCTTTTCGGGGATGCCGTAAACGTGCATTCGCTGATTTATGTGTTCAAAGTTCATTACCACAGCCATGGGATATTTCTTTGACAGTGATTATCGTAGTGATAGTATATTTAGCATAGATTAACAACCTGACGAAAGGGAAAATCATGAAACTTCGCACAATTCTTTTAATCAATTTATTCATTGCCGCTTCCATGACGCAGGGTGTGAACATCACCCGTATTGGCGGCGGGGTATATAATACGCTGTTGCTTAATCAGGATGGCCGGGTCTGGACCTGCGGCTTGAACTCCAGAGGCCAATTAGGTATTGGTTCATACAGTAATGTGCCCTATCTGGTTCAGGTCAGCAATCTGACGGATGTCGTTGAAATCGGCGGCAATTATTACGGTTCTTTTGCCGTAAAGAACGACGGTACGATTTGGGCCTGGGGATTAAACGACTGCGGTCAGCTGGGCATCGGTAATTACGACGACACCAACCTGCCGACCCAGGTCAATCTGACCGATGCCCGGAAGGTTGCCGGTGGTTTTTACCACACTCTGGCAATAAAATCCGACGGCACGGCCTGTGCCTGGGGATGGAACGGCTATGGCCAGTTGGGTGACGGCACGTATGACGACAGCAATATTCCCGTACAAGTGCAAAATATTCACAATGCCGCCGACGTTGGGGCAGGATTATTATCTTCGCTGGCATTACTGGATGACGGCACGGTCTGGTCATGGGGCGTTGATATGTATGGTCTGCTTGGCGTCGGCGGAACAGTAGATATCACGAATGCGCCTATTCAGGTTACAACTTTATCAAATGTAACGGCCATTGCCCTCAGATCGTCTCATGCTCTCGCGCTGAAAAGCGACGGCATGGTTTGGACTTGGGGATTAAACAACTACGGCCAGCTGGGACTGGATCCGGCAACGACCAACATTCCCACGCAGATCGCGGGGCTGTCCAATGTAACGGCCATTGCCGCCGGCGGGAATCATTCCCTGGCGCTGAAGAGCGACGGCATGGTATGGGCCTGGGGGAATAATTATGACGGCCAACTGGGAATCGGTTCGATCGTCGTCACCAACCGTCCGACCCAGGTCATCGGGCTTTCTAATGTAACGGCAATAGCCGCCGGCGGGAACTTTTCGCTGGCCAAGTGTCATGACGGTTCAATCTGGTTCTGGGGAAATAATTTATACGGCCAGGCCGGAAATAATTTAACCGGTTACCGCACCACCGCCAGCCAGGTCCAAGCGCTGTCCAATATATTCGCCATCGCCAAAGGCGTCTACCACTCACTGGCCATAAATGACGACCATACGCTTTGGGCCTGGGGCGACACTTTTATCAATGCTGAAACGGGCGATATGCAGCGCACCAATTTGCCGACACAGGTTGAAGGACTGAACGATATCTTTGCCGCTGACGGGGGAAATTATCATTCCCTGGCGCTGAAGAGCGACGGCACGGTTTGGGCCTGGGGATATAATGAGGATGGCGAACTTGGTAACGGCACGTTTAGCAACACATACGTGCCTGGACAAGTCAGCAATCTGACCAGTGTGGCGGCGATTGCCGCGGGAGATTCTCATTCCCTGGCACTGCGAACCACCGGCTACGTTTACGGATGGGGATATAATTATTACGGCCAGTTGGGTAATGGCACGACGACCGACACTAATCTCCCCGAAATAGTTGTCTCGCTCAGCAATGTTACCGCAATTGCCGCCGGCGGGGATCACTCACTGGCGCTTAAGGCCGACCGAACAGTCCAAGCATGGGGATTTAATAATATGGGCCAATTGGGCAATGG
>VSJD01000250.1 GCA_008636095.1 Kiritimatiellota bacterium
CACAACAATCCGCACCAATCGTCCGGTTACCGTCATCGGTCTTTCCAATGTTATTGCAATAGCCGCAGGAGATTATCATTCCCTGGCGCTGAAAAGCGACGGCACGGTTTGGGCCTGGGGATATAATGAGGATGGACAACTGGGAGATGGAACCTTCAGTAACAGCTCTCTTCCTGTTAACGTAATCAATCTCAGCAACGTCATTGCCATTGCCGCCTGCATAGGCAATCATTCCCTGGCGCTGAAAAGCGACGGCACGGTTTGGGCCTGGGGGTATAACTATTACGGCCAGCTGGGTAATGACAGCACAGTGAATACCAATCAGCCGGTAAAAGTAATCGGCCTTGAAAACGTCAGAACCATTGCCGCCGGCGGCGATCATTCCCTGGCACTGACAAGCGACGGAACAGTATGGTCCTGGGGAGACAATTATTACGGCCAGTTGGGAGATGGAGTTTGGGAATATTATACAACACCTGTTCTCTTCCCCCTTTTCCTTGGACCGTGTCTGAATGATTTTGATGGCGACGGCAAGTCCGATCTGGCCGTCTACCATGACGGCTATTGGTCCATCTACCTGACGGCAGGTAGCATTCTCCTCATTAACGAGGGCGTCTGGGGCGGGCCGGATGCCGTCACAGTGCCGGGGGATTACGATGGCGACGGCAAGTCCGATCTGGCCGTCTACCATGACGGCTATTGGTCCATTTTCTCACTGGCCAACGGGATCATCCTCAACGACGCCGGCGTCTGGGGCGGGCCGGGTTGGACCCCTGTGCCAGGGGACTATGACGGTGACGGCATTTCCGACCTGGCCGCGTATTGCGACGGCTATTGGTCAACCTACTCGTTGACCAACGGCATAATTTCCCTTAATAATGGCGTCTGGGGCGGGCCGGACTGGACCCCGGTGTCAGGGGACTATGACGGTGACGGCATTTCCGACCTGGCCGCGTATTGCGACGGCTATTGGTCCATCTACTCTCTGGCGAACGGAACCATCCTCTCCAATGCCGGCGTCTGGGGCGGGCCGGGCTGGACCCCTGTGCCAGGGGACTATGACGGTGACGGCCAGTCCGACCTGGCCGTGTATTGTGACGGCTATTGGTTCATCTTCTCGCTGGCCAATGGAGTCATCCTCAACAACTATGGCGTCTGGGGCGGGCTGGGCTGGACTCCCGTGCCGGGGGATTACGATGGCGACGGCAAGTCCGATCTGGCCGTGTACCGCGACGGTTACTGGTCCATTTTCTCGCTGGCCAATGGCATTATCCTCAACGACGCCGGTATCTGGGGTGGGCCGGGCTGGACCCCCGTGCGTTAAACAACCATGGATCAATCTTTCCCGTCCCTTATCAAAATGTCTTGCCCGCACCCCTTCCGGCTGGGGGTACCCTCCTATGTGTACCCGGCGGACATTCTGCCTAACGTCAAGGCCCTGGCGCCTTATGTGGATGACATCGAACTGGTGTTGTTCGAATCGCGAAGCCCAGACGACAGAGCTTCCAATATCCCGGACCCGGATATTATTCAACGCCTGGCGGAATTGGCGCAACAACACGATTTGACCTATACTGTACATTTTCCCATTGACCGGCATTTGGGAAGCCCCGACGCCGAGGAACGCCGGGCGCTTCTACGCCGGATACTTGCCATCATGGACCGTACGCGGCCGTTAGCGCCGTTCGCCTATATTTTGCATCTGGAAGGCATCACCCGGGACAGTGATCACGCACGCATTCGAACCTGGCAAAACGATATTGCCGAGCTTCTGCCCACCCTCATCGAGCGCGCGGGCGACCCAGCATTCCTCTGCGTGGAAAACCTTAATTACCCCTTTGCCTGGTGTGAACCGCTCCTGAACCGATTTGGCCTGGGCGTCTGTATTGACTTAGGACACCTGTGGGTTGGCAGTGAAGCACCTCGTGGCAGACCGCAGGGTATCTTTGCGGAATCCTGCGAAGCCAGCAATACCATTTCTCCCTGTGGCAAGCCACATGGCTTCCTGGCGAAGAAGGATGACAACGTAGAGGCACACTTGAAGCGCCACCTACCCCGCACACGCGTCATCCACCTGCATGGCGTTTGCGACGGGCACGATCACCTGGCCCTGACGGCACTTCCGCCCGGCCGCCTGCGTCAGCTACTGAATTCCATTGACAAATTCACCGGTGTGCTGACACTGGAGATTTTCAATTACAAGGAGGTTCGGGATTCGGTGGTCTGTTTGAATCAATGTAATTGCACAGTAGTCAGGAGACAGTAGTCAGAACGAAATGCCCATGTGCATGCCATCCAGAAGACAGTAGTCAGAATTCTGACTCTTGGCGTTGCTTTCCTCATTCTGAATTCTGACTTCTTAATTAGCGAGGTCCCCATGCCTAACCGCCTTAAGGCGAATAAATCGCGCGTTCCAAAGACCGCTTGGCGGCCTTTGGTCCGCCTTCTGATCCTCGGTGGCGCACGCAGTGGTAAAAGCCGCCTGGCGCAGGATATTGCCGTACGCCGGTGGCAGCGCCCGGTGTACCTGGCCACGGCGGAAATCCTGGATGACGAAATGGCCGATCGGGTTCGCATGCACCGTCGGGCACGCGCCCTGAAGTTAAGCGACCCGGGCTACGCCGGAGGCTTCGCCGACTCGCCGTCGCGAAGCGCTATGGCGGAGCGCGGGGCGAGAGCACATACTTCAGGGCGCGCACAACGCTGGCGTTGTGTGGAAGAGCCCCTGGAGATTGCCAAAATCATACGCCGGGGCGTACCGGGCACGGATGGCATCCTCGTGGATTGTCTCACAATCTGGCTCAGCAACGTGCTCCTGAAGGAAGGCCGCGGCGCGTTTGCCCGGCGGCGGGACGAGCTGGTCAAGGCCCTGCACCAGGCGCGGCAGGACGTGATCCTGGTGGCCAATGAAGTCGGCATGGGCGTGGTGCCGGAATACGCCTTGGGCCGGACATTCCGCGACCTGGCCGGCTGGCTGAATCAGTCCATGGCGAAGGAAGCGGATACCGTGGTGTTTGTGGCGGCGGGCTTGCCGCTTGTGTTAAAAGGCCGTTTGCCGGAATAAGGCATGAGATCTGACAAGAATTCATGGTTCTTTGTTCCAGATTAACGAAGAACCAAGAACAAAGAACTTTCTTGCAACTATCTATTACGCCTTTGTCTGCCGGGCCACGAGGCGGGCATAAAAGCCGTTTTGCGCCGCCAGCTGGTCGTGGGTGCCCTGTTCACTGATTACGCCGTTTTCCAGCACATAGATCCGATGACAGCGCTGAGCCATGGACACGCGCTGGGTAACGATCACCGCGGTTTTTCCCACCAGGATACGGGCCAGCGTCTCCTGAATACGGTATTCAATCTCCGCATCCAGCGCCGAGGTGCAATCATCCAGCAACAGGATTTCCGGTTGGGTCAGGAGCGCCCGCGCCAGGGACAGCCGCTGTTTCTGGCCGCCGGAAAGGCTGGCGCCCTTCTCGCCCAGGATGGTTTCATACTTGACCTTCATGCTCATAATGAATTCGTGAAACTCGGCTGCGCGGGCCGCCTTAATAATGTCTTTCGGCTCGGCATCGGGGAGCCCGTAGCAGATATTGTCCCGCACGGTACCGCTGATGATCTGGGCTTCCTGCGGCACGAGCGCCAGGCGCTGGTGCAGGGACAGGATCCGGATTTTATTAATGGGGATCCCGTCGTAGAGAATTTCACCCGCGTCCGGCTCGAACAACCGGGCCAGCAGGTGTAACAACGTCGTTTTGCCTACGCCGCTGGCACCCATGATGCACACCCATTGGCCCGCCGGAATTTCGAGCGAGATATCTTCAAGCACCGCCACGCTTTCCGGCCCGTACGAAAAACGAACATGATTCAGGGTGATGCCCTGTTTCAGTGGGAGCGGCAGATCCACGGTATCGGGCGTATCCTGGATACGCACGGGTTCATCCATTACTTCCGCCAGCCGGTGCATGTACACCAGCAGGTTGGAGATCGTGACGTTCAGATAGCTCAACTGCAAGACCGGTCCGAACAGGGCGCCGGCAGTGCCCCAGGCATACATCATCTGGCCGAGGGTCATGGCGCCGTTCAGCACCCGGAATATGCCGTAGAGGAAAAGCACGCCGTTGCTCGCCATGCCGCTCATAATTTCGGCCGAATACCTCGTGGCCCCGCCCAGGCGGTTCTGCCACAGCACGTCCCGGGAAAAGCAGGCCGCCAACCGATGAAAGGTCAGGCGCTCCTTCGTCTCCTGCCCGCAGGCCTGGATCATTTTCGTGGCATCCAATTTCTGCGATACCAGCCCGTACAGGCAGGCGTTCGTATGGCTGAGCTCGATATTCATCCGGCGCAGGTTGGTATGCGCCGCCTTGAAGATCAACACATACAATGGCAGGCAAACCAGCACGATTACGGCCATGCGCCAGTCAATGATTAACAACAGCAAAAAGCCAAATACAATAATGGACGTCAGCGAACAGACGTTGATGATAAGCTCCAGCAACTGGTCGGCTACTTTGTCGACGTCCGAGAGAATCCGGGCCATGAGCCGCCCGGGCGTATGGGTCGTTTGATACCCTAGCGACAACTTCAGCACCTTGGCATGCATATCAGCACGCAGGTTAACCGCAATGGCCTGGGTCACGCGAATGCGCCGGTGGGCGGCCAGCCGGTTCATCCAGTTGCTGAACGCCAACGTGGCTATATACAGGACAAAGATCACACCCAGCCGGCGGCCGGCATCCGCCGGCCGCCAGGCAATCCGCGTCCCGACATCGAGACGCCGATCCAGGCCGGTTTGCACTCTCGGCCGGGCCGTCTGTTCCTGCTGGCGCTCCAGCCCGAACGATGTGGACTCACGGTCCGTCAGCCGATTACCGGCCGGGATCGTCCGTCGGACGGACTTGCTTTCCGCCGGCACTACGACCAGAATAGAATCCACCACCACCTTGTTGTAATAGGCCAACAGGTAAAACGATCCACAGTAGTCCAGAGTCGCCAGCAGGACACACAAAGCAATGGTCCACCGGTAAGGCCCCAAATACGCGCGCATGAACCGCGCCAGCAGATTCAGTTTGCCGGCTTTACGGTCTTTCTGGCGGTACGGCGGCCGAAACGCATAGTTGCGATGGTGGAATTTCATTCCTTCTCGTCCTCGATCACATCCTTGTTCACATGCCGATTATATAGCGCGCGGTAACGGCCCTCCGGCAGGGCCATCAGCTCCGCATGGCTGCCAATCTCCAAAATGCGGCCATCCCGCATCAGTACAATCCGGGTTGCGTTACGGATCGTGCTCAGACGATGCGCGACAATAAACGACGTGCGGTTCCGCAGGACCCTCTGCATGGCCAGCTGAATAGCCTGCTCGGATTCGCTATCCAGGGCGCTGGTAGCCTCGTCCATGATCATGATGACCGGGTCGGCCAGCACGGCGCGGGCAATGGTCAGGCGCTGTTTCTGGCCGACCGAAAACTGCAGGCCTTCTGTACCCAGTACGGTCCGATACTGGTCCGGCAGGGCCATAATGAAATCATGGATTTCCGCCACTTTCGCCGCCGCCTCGATCTCAGCGGGCGTGGCATTCGACCGGGCATAGCGGATATTGTCGGCAATGCTCACGTTGAACAGGAGCGGGTCCTGGAGGACGATACCGAACTGCGCGCGCAGGCTTTTAAGTTCGTATTGCTGAACATCGCGGCCGTCGAGCTGCAGGCTCCCACCGCTGATATCGTAAAAGCGCATGAGCAGAAGCAACAGGGTGCTTTTGCCGCATCCGGTCGGTCCCACCAGGGCAATGGTCTCGCCCGGCTGAACGTGCAGGTCGAAATCCCGGATAACGGGCTGGGCCGGCTCGTAGGCGAAATCCACGCGGTTGAAATCCACCTGGCCCCGCAGGCGACCGGAGGGTACGGCATCCGGCCGGTTCGTTACTTCCTGCGGTTCATTGTATATTTCGAGGATGCGTTCCACGGCGATGCGCACATCCTGGATTTGCCGCGCCAGCTCGGACATGCGCACCGCTGGCCACAGGAGCCGCATGGCATAGACCGCAAATGCCGTCACGTCGCCGTAGGTCATGTCGCCGCGCAGGATCAGGGCACAGCCGGCGAAAAACAACACGGCTTGGCCCGTGTTCTGCAGAAGCGAGGTGTTTTGCCAGAACGTATTGCTGGAATAGCCGGCCTGCTGGAGCAGTTCCTTGCTGACTTCCGACTGCTCCTGGAAGATGCCCTGTTCGCGCGTCTCTGTGCCGAACGACTTGACGGCCAAGCTCGCGACCAGCCGGTTCTGCACCCCGCCCGACAGCCGGTCGAACGATTGCCGGTAACTGCGCGAGAGTGTCACGATTTTACCGATGTTCAGACGGTAATTCAGCACGAACGCGACAACCATGGCCACAATTACCAAGGCCAGCCGCCAGTTCAATACGAAGGTCGCCGTAATGGCGAAGGCGGCACACACAAGGTCGGAGACAATGCCGATCGTCTGCGCGGACAGCATATTGGCCACCATCCCAGTGTCACCCATGAGCCGATTGACCAGCATGCCTGTGCTATGCTTGCTGTAAAAACGGAGCGACATATCCAGCATGCGGCGGTAGAGCGCATTGCGGATATCGAAGACGAAGCGCTGGCCGACGTAGGCAATCCCCTGCGTCTGGATAAACGCAAATACCGGGACCAGCACAATGAGGGCAATCCGCCAGAAGCTCAGCGAAAAAATCAGGTCCTGCCGGTTCAGGCTGACCACCTGGTCAATGAAGGCCCGCGTGATCAGCGGCGAGCACATGTTCAGGATGGAAAGCAGGACCGTCAACAGCAACAGCCGGATCAGTACCCAGCGGTAAGGGGCGAGGAAACCCAGGACAATCAGGAAATTCGATTGTTTTTTAGTAACCACAAGGTGTTCGGTGTTCAGGGTTCGGGGTTCAGGTTGAAATCCAGTAATCCCGCTTGATTAAACGTGTCGCAATATTTTGTATTTCAATTGCTTGAGATAAACACGTCAGGGAAAAACGCTTGCGTCGGCAACCTGATTCTTCCAGTTCCGAACACCGAACACTGAACACCTGAGCAGACCATCAACCATTCTCCATCATCCATCATTCAGCTCCCCTAATTCAGCCCGAACAGGAAAAACCAGAGGCAGGTTTTCCCGTAATAGACCTTGGCTTCCGCCGTGGTGCCGGGCGGGACGGCATGGTTCTGCGAATCGAAACTGCAGAAGGCCACCCGGTAAGTCGTTTGCCCGTCCGACTGGATCACGTTGCGCAGGTACTGGACCTCGCCCCGGAACCGGACACGCCGGAGTCCGCGGTAGGAAGCCAGCCAGGCGTAATACCGGTTGCCAACCGCCACGCGCAGGGCGTGACGCTCCAAAATGCGCAGTTTCAGGATTTGCTTTTCGCCGCCGAAGATTTCGTAGAGCAGTGTTTCCGGCCGCACCAGTTCGCCCAGGACAAACTCATAGCGGAGCACCTGGCCGGCAATCGGCGCACGAATTTCGCGCGCCCGAATGGCGGCCTCCGCCCGTGCCGCCGCATCCTGCCGCGACTCCAGCTCCTGGCGTAAAACGGTCAGATCTTTCTCATACAGGCTCAGGTCTTTTTTCAGCAGGGAATCCAACTCCGCGCGGGCAAGCTGTTCCTTCAACTGGTCATCCTCCAGCACACTGCCGGCCACCAGTCCACGTGTCATACCCTCCCGGGTACGGGTTAGGCGACTCATGGCGTTCTGCAGGCGCAGGTTAGCAACGGCACTGTCCTCGCTCAGTCTCCGCTTCTGCTCGGCAATTTGAGTTTCGCGTTGCTTCAGCTCCGCTTCCGCCTTCTGAGCCTGGTTGCGGGACTCCTCCAGGGACGCCTGCTCCTCGGCACAGCTTAACTGGACCAGCAGATCGCCCTGCTTGACCCGCGCCCCCGATTGCACCAGGATGTTGGAAATGAGGCCGACCACCGGGGAACGCACTTCAGCGTAATGCTCGGTAGTTACGTAGCCGCTGGCCGGCACGTACTGGTTCACCCGGATCGCAAACCCGGCCAGGATCATGCCAACGGCCGTGGCCAACCCATAGGTCAGGAAGCGTCGTTGTTTCAATCGGCGCTCCTGGGTAGTTAACGGCAGGTCGCCGGCATCTGTTTTCTGAAAAATCCCCATATTACCAAACCAGTTTCAAAATTCTATTTTGCCACAAAAATGCACAAGAGACACAAAACAAGGCAACAAAGCATAAGAGCATGATATTAAATGGAATACATTGTTAAATCATGATTCTTTGGCTTTCCTATTTGTGAATTTTGTGCCTCTTTGTGGCTACTTTTGTAATTGACTCTACTTCTTCTGGTTTTTGATTTTCAGAAAATCCTTGGCAATCATACGGATACCGTCGGTTTCGTCGTCATAGCGCTTGGTGCACAAGTTGCATTCGGAACACTTGGTCTCGTAACAGTTCCGGTGCACGCGTGACGGATACATTTTCCGGAAGGCCTCATAACAGTCGGTCGAGCAGAACACGTAGCGTTCCTGGCTACAGCCGAAAGCCGCCTGTACCAGACTGAAACCATCCTTTTCCGGGTCCGCCGCGCCGTTGCACCACGCACATGCAATCTTCATGCGATCAGTGACCTGCTTATAGCGTTGGGCAATTTCCGCTTCCGTCCAGATATATTCAATCCAGCTCACGGCGTCCTTGGGCACCTTGGCGCTGACAACGTCGTTCCTGATAATGAACACATCGCCCGTGGTAAGGACATAACAATGCTCACCTTCAATCGGAACGTTGTTTTCCCGCAGGTGGACACGCACCGGACCGCGTTGGGGCACCTCAAAGGTGTTCCAGCCACAAGCTATGCAAATCGTGGCAAACAGGTGCTCGTTCAGGTGCTCCCCGCACCGGGGGCACATGCCCATTTGAATGACGTGCAGGTCCTTGACAGAATCCTCCGCCGCCCCCTGGACCTGTTTCTCCGCCTCCTGATGAAGCCGTTTCTCTTTTTCACCGTATTCATCCTCCAGGATCATGATGTCACGCTCCAGATTATCCCTCTGCTGGTCCGGCAACACAATGTTTTCAAGAGTAGGTTGATCCACGGTCTCTTCCGGGGTTTTTCCCAACCCGAACATTTGCTTCAACATGCGCATGATCCCTTCCTCCCTCCTGATTAAAAAAGGGATTAAAATTCGCCGGCATAACCCGACGCATACATAAAATTGGAATACGCCCGTAATAACTCGACTGCAATAATTATTTGTCTTTTCAAGGCGTCCGTCAAGTCTTTTTGGGCATCGAGCACGAAACGACTGAGTCCCTCGCCCAGACAAAACCGCTCGTTTTCAGCTTCCAGCGCCTGGCGGGCCGCCACAATGGCTTGTGCAACCAGATTCAGACGATCCTGGGCGGACATGAACTGTTCATGCTGAACTTTTAAATCCGCCCGAATCCGGATGGCCGTCTGGCGGAGCAATTCGTGCCGCGCATCAATGGTCGCGCTAATCGCCCGCATCCGTGCCTTTTCCGTCCGATACCCCCAGGGACGCTTCCAAGTCAATCCGATGCTCGCCCCCAGGTTCTGCTCGCTCAGGTAGCGGCCGGTGCCAATGATGTCGTTTGGATCCTCCCCCTGCAGGATCGTTTCCATGTTCAGCGACAAATCGTCCCTCAGGTTGTCCTGGTTAATGGCCTGTTCCTTCTCCGCCACCTCGATAAAATCCAGGATCTCGTTGTAATCCCCGCGGGCCTTGAGCGCCGTGTCTTCGGCATACAATGGCGGCAGTTCCACGGATTCCGCCCACAAAATGAGCGTGTCAAAGGAGGCGCGCACCGGCCGCACCGGATGGGATGCGCCCAGTATTTCAAGGAGCCTGATTTGCGTAGTCTGGCAGGCCTGCTGGTCCGCCGCCTCCGATTCCTGCCGCAGAGCCACCTCGGAACGCGCCGCGAACAGCTGGTAGCCCGGCACGATCTTGAGCTGGACAAGTTCCTGGGCTTCCTTCAGCAGTTTTTCCACGCG